>JAAXJP010000681.1:0-648 GCA_012269805.1 Rubrivirga sp. | reverse complement strand
TCGCCAGGAAATAGAGGCCGTGGCGGACCTCGTCACGGACGGTCACGGCGCTCGGTCGGACCTCGGCGGTGGCGAGGAGGAGCCGGAGCCGGCGGAGCGCCTCGGCCTCCGCCTCGGCGGCCTCCTCGGGCGTCCGCGGCGCCTGGCCGGTGAGCCGGTCGAGCGCCTCGGCGGCGGCCTGCTGGTGGAGCAGGACCGTCCGGCGGCGGGCCTCCGTCGGGTGCGCCGTGAGCGTCGGCTGGATGTCGAGCCTCGCGACGAGCGCGCGGGCCTCCTCGGCCGAGCGCCCGGACGCCTTGAGGGCCGCGACGACCTGGGCGACCGACTCCCCGCGGGGGCTCTCGGCCGTGGCCGCCATCGCCCGCTCGCGGTTGACGCGGACGATCTCGATCTGCTCGGCCTTGTTGACAAGGTGGAAGTACGCCGTGAGCGTCCGCAGAACGGCCGACAGCGACTCGACGGACGTCCCCTCGATGTCGTCCGCGAGCGCGTCGAACGCGGCGGGGCCGTCGGCCCGGACGCGCGCCAGCCCGCCGGCGGCTAGGTCGGCCGGGCCGTCGCCGTAGCGCTCGCGCGCGCCCTGGAGCACGCGCCGCGCGACGCGGGCGACCCGGCGGGCGTGGCCGTCGGTGAGGCCGGCGGCGGCGG
>JAAXJP010000295.1 GCA_012269805.1 Rubrivirga sp. | reverse complement strand
ACTCTGAGAACGGGTCGTAGACGTAGGCCACGAGGACGCCCACGCCGTCGGCGACCCCGGGCGCGCCGACGAACCCGCCCCCGGGCTCGGTCGCGACCGTGCCGGCCCAGCCGCGTGCGTAGTCGCCGAAAAAGTAGCGCCCGCGATAGACCTCCGGGTACCGCTCCCCCCGGTACACCGCCCCACCGACGATCGACGCGGCGCGCCGCCCGGCGGGCGACGACCGGGTCGGGTCGTTGTGGTGCCAGGTAAAGTCGGGCCCGGTCAGCGAGCCCGTCATCGGTTCCCCGCACCCGTTCGTGGCCGGCTCGGCGGCCTGGTACGCCGCGTTGGGCTCTGGCCCCTCGATACACGGCCAGCCGAAGTTCTCGCCGCCGAGCGCCACGTGGAGATCCTCGTAGGCGTTCCACCCGACGTCCCCGACGTAGACCGGGCCGGGCCGCCCCTCAGCAGGGTCCGCCGATCCGCCGAGAGGGTCGAGAGAGAAGCGGTACGGGTTGCGGAGCCCCAGCGCCCACACCTTCGACGCCGCGTCGTCGGGGTCGCCCGTGTAGAACGGGTTCGACGGGAGCCCCCTCCCCGTCTCGGGGTCGATCCGGAGCAGCTTCCCGGCGAGGCTTTCGACCCGCTGGCTCCGGAACGATCCGATGTCCTCGGAGGCCGGGAGCCGTCCCTCCCCGAAGCACTCCGGGTACAACCCGCCGGCGTCCGCGCGCGTGTAATCCGCGCCGTCGCCGGCGCCGACGATGAGCGTCCCGTCCGCTCCGAACGCGAGGGAGCCGATGGTGTGGCTGTAGTAGCACGAGGGGATCCCGGTCTCCCGGGTCGCGCCGAGGAGCACGCGGCGGGAGCTCGGGTCCGCCACGCCCGGGTCGCCAACGGAGCCCGCGTAGCTCGTCACGCGAGCGAAGGCGTCCCTGCGAGACTCGTCCCGCGGCCCGCCCTCTTCGAACGCGGGGTCGACGGTGTACGAGAGCACGACGCGCCGCGTGGTCTCGAAGTCGGGGTCGACGGCGATGCCGAGGAGCCCGCGGTCGTGGTGGTTGAGCACCTCGTCGCGGAGGTCCACGAACGGCTCGGGCGCGAGGACGCCGTCTTGGACGACCCACACGACCCCCCGCTTCTCGAGCACGAACATCCGCCCGCCCGGGCCGAAGGCCGCCCCGACGGGGAGGTGGAACGCGGCGTCGACCGCGTCTTCGAGGTAGAACCCGTCGACGGTCGACTGGGCGGACGCGCCCGCCGCGAGCGCGGCGGCCATCAGGACAACAGGGAGGCGACGCATGGGGACCGGGGATGCCGGCCCCCCGTCCGTCAACCCCCCCGCCTTCCGGTTGCGCGGGGGGTCCAGCCCCGTAGTCCGTCACCGCAGGGCGACAACGTCCCACGTTGACGCCGCCCGCCTCGCCGCCGAGGCGGGGGGGGCTAGGCCGAGCGCGCGCCCATGGCCTCGGCGACGGCGAGGAAGCGCGGGACGTACTCCCGCGTCTCGCGCGGCAACGCATCGCGGACGTCCCAGAACGTCGGCTCGCGGCCGAGCTCGGCGCGGGCCTCCCGCACGATCCGCTCGACGCGGCCGACGCCACAGTTGTAGGCGGCCAGCGCGAGGTGCCAGTCGCCGTCGAACCGGCCGTTGAGCCAGCGGAGGTAGCGCGCGGCGGCGTCCGTCGCGGGGCCGGTCTCGAACACGGACAGCGAGTCGAGCCCGTAGTCGGCGGCCGTCGCGGGCATGAACTGCCAGAGGCCCCGGGCGCCGGCCCAGCTCTCCGCGCGCGGGTTCAGGGCGCTCTCGATGACGGCCACGTACTGGAGGTCCTCCGGGACGCCGCGTCGCGCGAGCGTCCGCCGGATCTGGCGGAGGAGCGACGGGTTCCGGCGGGCGGAGCGCGACAGGCGGCCGGCCGCGCCGCGCTGACGGTCGATCTCGGCGGCGGCCTCGGCGGGGTAGAACAGCCACGCCGGGCCCGCGGCCCGCTCGGCCTCGGCGCGCTCGGCCGCCACGACGGCCGGGTCCCGGAGCGTCGGGGCGTAGTTCGTGCCGAGGGCGGCGAGGGCCGGGCCGCGGAGCGCGGCCCACTCGGCGGGCGCGAGGGCGTCGCCGGCGACCGGGCCGTGATGGGCCTCGTAGGCCGCCTGTGCGCGGAGCCGGAGGTCGCGGAGCGACGCGACCGCGGCGGGGTCGGCCGCGAGCGCGTCGACGGCGCGGACGGCGGCGGCGGCCAAGTCGGCGGCCGCCTCGGGGTCGGCCTCGGCCTCGGCGGCCTGCACGGCGTGGCGGGCGCGGACGACGGCACGGGCCCAAGCCATCGGGTCGTCTGGGCCCGCCGTCTCGGTCGAGTCCCCGGAGACGCCTCGGTCGCCGGAGACGCCTCGGGCATCAGTGGCCGGCGCGAGGGCGGCGAGAAGGGACAGGGCGGCCAGCGCGGCGCGGAGCGTCGGCATACGGTGTGGTGGGATCGACGGGGCCAGAACCCCCTGGCGGAGTCCGTCCGTATCTCCGGACGGCGCGCGGGCCGGCTTTCACGGGGTCCGCGCGCGGATTCCAAAGGTACCGGACACTCGCGGGGCCGTGGGGCGTACGGTCCGTCCGCCGCTACTTTCGAGCCGCCCGCAGGCCAGTCCCCCCTCCCGTCCATGTCCGAGGCGCCCCCTTCTGAGGCCATCAAGATCCTGTTCGTCGACGACGAGCCGGACCTGGTCCCGCTCATCCGGCAGAAGTTCCGGTCGCAGGTCCGGTCCGGCGAGGTCGCCCTCGTGTTCGCCTCCGATGGCGTCGAGGCCCTCGAGCACCTCCAAGAGGACTCCGACATCGAGGTCGTCGTGACCGACATCAACATGCCCCGGATGGACGGGCTGACGCTGCTCGGCGAGCTCGGCGACCTCGGCCGGCGCACGCGGGCCGTCGTGGTCACGGCCTACGGCGACATGGAGAACATCCGGACGGCCATGAACAAGGGCGCGTTCGACTTCCTCACGAAGCCGATCGACATGGACGACCTCCAGATCACGCTCGCCCAGGCCCGCGAGGCCGTCGAGCGCGACCGCGAGGCCGACCGCGTCCGCCGGACCATCACGCGCTACCTCTCCGACAAGATCGCCCGGGCCGTCCTCGCCGACCCCCACGCGACGGGGTCGAGCGAGAAGCGCGAGGTGTCCGTGCTGATGTCCGACATCTCCGGGTTCAGCCAGCTCGCCGAGCGGCTGGAGCCCGAGCGGGTCGTCGAGCTCCTCAACGTCTACCTCGGCGCGATGACCGAGGTGGTCGACGCGCACGAGGGCGCCATCGACGAGTTTATCGGCGACGCCGTCCTCGTCATCTTCGGGGCCCCGCTCGAGATGGAGGACCACGCGACGCGCGCGACGGCCTGCGCCGTGGCCATGCAGTCCCGGATGGGCGCCGTCAACGAGGAGCTCGAGGCCCGCGGTCTCCCGACGCTCGAGATGACGGCGGCCGTGAACTCGGGCGAGGTCGTCGTCGGGACGATCGGGTCGGAGAAGCGCGCCAAGTACGGCGTCGTGGGGAGCGCCGTGAACCTGACCGCGCGGATCCAGACCCTCGCGGTGCCGGGCGAGGTCCTCATCTCGGACCCGACCTATCAGGCGGCCGGCGGCGAGAGCGGACCGCTCAAGCTGGAGGGCACGCGGCGCGTCTCGCTCAAGGGGTTCGCCGAGCCCATCGCGATCCACAGCGTCGAGCGCGTCGAGGGCGAGCACGGGGGGACCGTGCCGCACGACGAGGACGCCCTCGCGCCGATCGACGACCCGATCCCGTTTGGCCTCGCGGTCCTCGACGGCAAGGAGATCACGAACGCCGACCACGCCGGCGAGGTCGTCGAGCTGTCGCAGACCGGCGCGCGCGCGAGGATCGGGACCGAGATCGACCCGCGGACGGACGTCCGCCTGACGTTCGAGCTCGAGGGCGGCCCGGCCACGATCTACGCGAAGGTCCTGGAAGTCGTCGACGCCGGGGACGGGGGCTGCGAGGCCCACCTCCGGTTCTCGTCCGTCCCGCCGGCCGCGACCGAGGCGTTCGCCCGGATCCTGTCGTGAGCCGCCTCCGCCTGCTCGCTGCCGCGGCCGCCGCGGCCACTCTCGCGTCGATCGCCGTTCTCGGGCCGGACCTCGTGGCGGCCCAGCCGGACGCCGAGCTCCCGGACGACGACGCGATCACGTTCCGCCACCTCACGGTCGAGAACGACCTCCCGAGCAGCGCCGTCCTCGACGTGACGCAGGACGCGCTCGGCTTCGTGTGGGCCGGGACCGACGAGGGCCTCGTCCGCTACGACGGGTACGAGGTGGTCCAGTACCGCCGGACGGCCGACTCGACGTCGCTGAGCGGCAACGTGGTCCAGGTGCTGGAGCCGGCGGCGGGCGGCGCGCTCTGGGTGGGGACGGGCGCCGGCCTCAACCGCTACGACCCGGCGACCGACCGCTTCCTCCGCATCTCGGGCCTCCCCGCCGACGACGTCGTCGCGCTCGAGGCCGACGGGGCCGGCAACGTGTGGGTAGGCACGACGGCCGGGCTGGCCTTCGTCGAGGCCGACGGGACCGTGGCCGCCGTCGAGCGCCACGACGCGGCCGACCGGGCCAGCCTGCCCGACGACGTCGTCGAGGCGCTCTACCTCACGTCCGGCGGCGACCTCTGGGTGGGCACCGGCGACGGCCTCGCCCGCCGCCGCGATGGCGCGTTCCAGACCGTCCGCCCCGACTCGCTGTTGGGCGCGTTCTCCGTCACGGCCATTACGCCGAGCGGCCGCGGGAGCCTCCTGCTCGGCACGTTCGGCGACGGGCTCCTCTCGTTCGACCCCGCCTCGGGGACGTTCGCCCGCCTCGACCTCGGCGGCGACATCAACGCCCAGAACGTGACCGACGTCCACGAGGACCCGAGCGGGACGGTCTGGGTGGGCACGCTCTCCGGCGGCCTCCGGCGCCTCACGCCCGGCGTCGAGGGCGTTCGGATCTACCGGTCGGTCGCCGAGGACCCGAGCTCGCTGGTCGACGACGACGTGTCGGCGCTCCACGAGGACCGCCAGGGGGTCCTCTGGGTCGCGACCTACGGCGGGCTCGACCGGTTCGACCGAGCGCGCGGGACGGCCGTCCGCCTCCGGCACACCGACGACCCGGCGTCGCTGGCGAGCAACGACGTCCGCGCCGTGCTGGCCGCCCGCGACGGGATGCTCTACGTGGGCACCGACCAGACGCTCGACCGGAGCGCCGACGGGCGGACGTTCGAGCACACACGGATCGGGGACGCCAATGACCTCGACGCGCACCCCGTCCGCGCGCTCTACGAGGACCGCGAGGGAACCGTCTGGGTGGGCACGGAGGGCGCCGGGCTCCACCGGATCGACGACGACGGCGAGATCCAACGTGTCTCGCTGCCCGGTCCGACTCCCGCCCGGTTCGCCATCGCCTCCATCCTTGAACGAGAAGCAGGGGACTTCTGGATCGGGACGCTCGCGAACGGCCTCGTCCGCTATGACCGGGCCGAGGGGACGGCCGAGTTCCTGCGCAGGGGGGCGAGCGGCCTCAGCAGCGACCGCGTCCGGGCCTTGGCCGAGGACGCCGACGGAGCGCTCTGGGCAGGCACCGACGCCGGCCTCTGCCGCCTCGGCGACGCCGCCGAAGGGGCCCGCTTCGTGTGCCTCCGAGCCGACCCCGCTGAGCCGACGCGCCTCGCCAGCGACGACATCCTCTCGCTCCACGCACGCACGAACGGCTCCCTGTGGGTCGGGACCCCCCGGGGCCTCCACCGGCTCGACACCCGCGACGTGGGCGCTGGCCTCACGCGGTACACCGCCGAAGAGACCGACCTCCCAGGGGACGCGGTCTACGCCATCGTCGAGGACGACGCCGGGTTCCTGTGGCTCAGCACGAGCGGCGGCCTCACCCGCTTCGAGCCCGTGACCGAGACGTTCCACCGGCGACTCGAGGGCCAGGACGCCGAGCGCGCCCTCAGCGGGGCCGCCGCGCGGTCGCCGGACGGCCAGCTCTTTTTCGGCAGCGAGCGTGGCCTGCTCGCCTTCTACCCCCAGACCCTGTCCGCGCGCAACGCGAACCCGCCGGAGGTCGCGATCACGGGCGTCGAGGTCAACGGCCAACCCGTCGGACCTGAGGACGGCGACATCCTGGACGCGGCCGCGCCGGTCGCCGACGAGATCGAGCTCGGCCCCGACGAGGGCTACGTCACCATCGAGTACGTCGGCCTCCACTTTTCGGACCCCGCGCAGAACACGTACCGCTACCGGATGCCGGGCATCGTCGACGAGTGGGACGAGGTCGGGACCCGGCGCGACGTGACGTTCCCCGACCTCGGCGCGGGCCGCTACACGTTCGAGGTCCAGGCCGCCAACGCCGACGGCGTCTGGAGCGACCAGAGCGCGACGATCGACCTGGTGGTCCACCCGCCGTGGTGGCGGACGTGGTGGGCGCTGCTCGGCTTCGCCGCGCTCGCCGTGTTCGCGCTCGTCCGCGCCGACCGGTGGCAGCGGGCGCGGCTGCTCCGTCAGGAGCGCGAGCGGGCCGAGCGGCGCGAGGCCGAGCTCCGGGCGGAGACGGCCGAGGCCGAGCAGCGGAAGGCGTCGGCCGAGGCCGACCGCCAGCGCGCCGAGGCGGCCGTGCTCAAGGCCGAGAACGAGCGGAAGGCCGCCGAGCTCGAGCGCACGCGCGAGGTCGAGGCCGCCAACGCCAAGCTGGCCGCGGCCAACAGCCAACTCGAGACGTCGCTCCGTGAGCTGAAGGCGACGCAGGCCCAGCTCGTGCAGAGCGAGAAGCTCGCGTCGCTCGGCCAGCTCACGGCCGGGATCGCGCACGAGATCAAGAACCCGCTCAACTTCGTCAACAACTTCGCCGACCTCTCGGTCGAGCTGGCCCAGGAGCTCCGCGACGAGATGACCGAGGCGCCCGACAAGCCGGCCGCCCAGGTGCTCGACGAGGTCGGCGACCTCATCGACGACCTCCAGGAAAACTGCCGGCGGATCCGCGAGCACGGCCAGCGGGCCGACCGGATCGTCCGCTCGATGCTGCTCCACAGCCGGGGCGGCTCGTCGGAGCGCGGGCGCGTCGACCTCGCGCGCTTTATCGACGAGTACGCCAACCTCGCCTTCCACGGCGCCCGGGCCAACGACTCCGACTTCAACGTCGAGATCGTGAAGGACTTCGCCGACGACACGGGCGAGGTCGAGGTCGTGCCGCAGGAGTTCGGGCGGGTCCTCATCAACCTGCTCACGAACGCCTTCCACGCCGTCCAGAAGCGGGCCGCGGGCGCCGAGCCCGGCTTCGCCCCCACCGTCACCCTCCGCACGCGCCGCGACGGCGACGTCGTTCGGATCGACGTCGAGGACAACGGGACCGGGATCCCGGACGCCGTCAAGGGCCGGATCTTCGAGCCGTTCTTCACCACGAAGCCGACCGGTGAGGGCACCGGCCTCGGGCTCTCGCTCGCCCACGACATCGTAACGGGCGTCCACAACGGGTCGATGTCCGTCGACAGCGTCGACGGCGAGGGCACGACGTTCCACGTCGCGCTCCCGGTCGCAGCAGGGGCCCCCGAGCCGGTCGACCTCGACGCCGAACCGGCGGGCCGAGGCGGGCCGGCGGAGTAGGCCAGGCTACTCCGCCGCGAGCTCGCGCACCCAGAACGACCCGACGCCCCGCCCGCGCACGGCGACCACGCCGCGCGGGACCTGCGCCGTGAGGACGGGCTCGACCTCGACCCAGTCGGCGCAGATCGGCGCCTCCAGCTCGACGTCGAACGGGGGCGGGGGCGTCATGAGGAAGCCGGCGCACGCGCTCGCGCGGCGCCCGCCGTCGCCGTCCGAGTCGGACACGACGATGTAGCGGCCCCGGTCGCGGATGACGTGCGTCGAGCCCGTGTCGCCCTCGCCGGTGCCGGCGCTCGTCTCGCGTCGCTGGCCACGCGCCCGGCCCGCCTCGAACCCGACGCGGGCCTCGAACACGAGTTGGCCTTGGAACCTGTAGCGGACCGTCGCGGCCGTGACGCCGAGGAGATCGGGAAAGTCGAACCGGAGCTCGACCCGGCCCTCGCCGACGCCCTCGTTGTACAGCGACGCCACCACGTCGTCGCCGTCGCGGACCTCGACGCCGAACCGCGCGCCGGCCGGGATCGGCAGCGGGTCGATCTCGACGTCGACGCGGTCGGGCGTGCCGCCGACGGCGAACCCACCCTCGCGGGTGCCGCCGAGCCCGGAGACGAGGAGCCCGTCCGCCTCGACGGTCAGGGCGGCGTCGCCCTCGGCTTCGACGTCGACGCCCTGGTAGGTCGCGGTGCCGGCGGGCGGCGGGGGCGCCTCGGTGTCGCAGGCGGACAGGGCCACCAAGCTGACGAGAACGACGAGAGACAGGCGGTGGCGCGGCATGACGGTCGGGCGGTGGGGCGGGGCCTCTCAAGCAAGGCTACGAACGCGGGCGGATCAGGGCGGCCCCTCTTATCGTACAGGCCGCCCCTCCCCCCGCCACGCCCATGCAAAGCCTCTGGAAGAGCCTGCTCGGCGGCGCCTCCGGCGCCAACGAGGACGACCTCCTCGGGGCGGTCCCCCTGTTCGAGGACCTCACGTCGCGCGAGCTCGACGCCATCCAGCGGCTGCTCCACCGCCGCGACTACGTCGCGGGCGAGTCCATCTTCATCCAGGGCGAGCCGGGCCTGGGGATGTACATCATCGTCCGCGGCGCGGTCTCGATCCAGTCCGAGCCGAGCGGCCGCGAGCTCGTCGAGCTCGTCGACGGCGACTTTTTCGGCGAGATCGCCCTCCTCAACGAGGTGATCCGGACGGCCACGGCGCGGGCCAAGACCGACTGCACGCTCCTCAGCCTGTTCCAGCCGGACCTCCTGAGCCTCCTCGACCGGAACCCCCGGCTCGGCGTGAAGGTGCTCCTGTCGCTGGCGCGGCTCGTGGGCCTCCGCCTCGTCGAGGTCTCGGACGAGGTCGAGGCGCTGACGCGCGAGTGCGAGGAGCTCCGCGAGGCCGCGGGCGTCGCCGACGGGGATGGCTGAGACGCTCGCCGAGGCGCCCCCGGTCGAGGCCACCCCTCCCCCGAAGTCTACGCGGCCGGTCCCCGGGCCGCCCGATCCCGCGGCGCCCGCCCCGGTCCCGGCCAGCCAGCTCAGCCGCTGGGTCTGGCTCCTCACGCTCGCGGGCGTCGTCGCCCTCGTCGTCGTGGCCAGCGACATCGCCGGGCTCATCGTGCTCGGCGCCGTCGCGGCCTACCTCCTCGTCCCGCTCGTCAACGGCCTCGAGCGGCGCGGGATGGGCCGGACGCGGGCGACGACGCTCGTCCTCGCCGTCCTCCTCGCCGTGACGGGGGCCGTCGTCGCGCTCGCGCTGCCGGCCGTGCTCGACCAGCTCGGCTCGCTCCAGGCCCGGTGGGAGAGCGGCGAGCTGCTCGGGCTCGTGAGCGACATGGAGGCCGCGCTGGCCTCGAAGCTCGGGTTCGTCGAGCCCAGCGACCTCGGCCTCGTCGCCTCCGTGCGCGAGGCGATCCGCGCCGACACCGGCCCGCTCATCGGCTACGTCCCGGACGCGCTCGAGACGATGGGCAACGCGTTCATCGTCCCGTTCGTCCTGTTCGCCCTCTTGAAGGACGGCCCGACGCTCCGCAAGCGGCTCCTGTCGGTCGTTCCGAACCGGTACTTCGAGTTCGGGATGACGGTCGTCTACAAGGCCGACGCCCACCTCGGCGGCTACCTCCGGGGCCAGGCCTTCATCGCCGTCCTCGTCGGCGCCTCGACGGCCCTCGGCCTCGCCCTCCTCGGCGTCGACTACTACCTCGTGCTGGGGCTCGTGACGGGCCTCGCCAACTTCGTCCCGTACGTCGGGTTCGTGGTCTCGGCCACCCTCTGCGTCGTCGTCTCGATCGTGACGACGGGGGGGACGTCGCAGGTGGCCGCCGTGCTCATCCTGTTCGTCGTGCTGCAGACGACCGAGAACGTCGTGTTCCAGCCGTGGATCACGGGGAGGAACGTCTCGATGCACCCGGTCATGGTGCTCCTGGCGATCCTCATCGGCGGCCGCGTGGCCGGCATCATGGGGATGGCGCTCGGCGTGCCGACCGCGGCCGTGCTGAAGGTGGTGTTCCTAGAGACCGTCGTCGGACTCCGCCGCTACCATCTCTAGAGTCGCCTTCGTGGCGGCCGCCGCGACCGGTTGCGAGTTTCCCTCTGTTGATGTCGCTCTCCACCCCCGAGTCCCCCCGCCTGACCGTCCGCTTCTGGGGCGTCCGCGGCTCGATCCCCACGCCCGACGCCGGGTTTCTGAGGGTCGGCGGCAACACGGCGTGCGTCGAGATCCGCGCCGCCGACGGAACGGCGCTCGTGCTCGACGCGGGGACCGGCATCCGGGGGCTCGGCTACGCGCTCGCGGCCGAGGCCGCCGGCGAGCCCGGCGAGGTCCACCTCGCCCTCTCGCACTTCCACTGGGACCACCTCCAGGGCCTCCCGTTTTTCGCCCCGCTCTACGCACCGGGCCAGACGGTCCGGTTCTACGCCGCCACCGACGACGACCGGCTCCTCGCCTTGCTCCGGGGCCAGATGACGACGCCGTACTTCCCGGTCCCCTTCGGCGACCTCGCGGCGGCCACCGAGACGGTCCGGGTCCGCGACGGCGAGCCGTTCGAGGTGGGCCCGATGACCGTCCGGCCGTTCCCCCTCCACCACCCGCAGGGCGCCCACGGCTTCCGGATCGAGGTCGACGGGGCGGCCGTCGTCTACGCGACGGACTACGAGCACGGCTCGGCGGCCCACGACGAGGGCCTCCGCGAGGTGGCCCACGGGGCGGACCTCCTCATCTCGGACGCCCAGTACACGCCCGACGAGTACGCCCTCCGCCGGGGCTGGGGCCATACGACCTGGGAGCACGCGACGGCACTCGCCGAGCGCGCCGAGGTCGGCCGGCTGCTCCTGTTCCACCACGACCCGTCGCACGACGACGACGCCCTGGGCCGGATCTGCGGCCTCGCCCGGGAGCGGTTCGCCGAGACCGGGCTCGCGATGGAGGGCCTGGAAGTCGAGCTCTAGCGGGCGTTTGGGAGGCCGGGGGCACGAGCCTCAGCAGGGGATTCGTTGTCTGGAAGCGGCCCCGCGCCGTACATTCCCTACACACGAACGTTCACCGTCCGGCGCCGGACACAGCCAAGAAGCACCATGGGCAAGCAGCGCATGACCGACAACTGGGAGCGCATGAAGGCGCAGATCCTCTCGACGTGGGGCGACCTCGACGAGTCCGAGATGAAGAAGGCGCGGGGCAACCTCGGCCAGATGGTCAACCTTATCCACTCCCAGACGGGGGAGGACCGACAGATCATCATGCGCAAGATGTCGGCCTTCCTGTAGGCCCCGACGGCTTCCGACATCGCGGCGCGCTCCCGGGACCGGGGCGCGCCGCTTTTTTTGGTTTCCCCTGCTCGCCTCGACGCCGAGGCGGGGGCGTCCCTCGCGGTGGAGCGGCGGTCCGCGCTCCGTGGCGTCTTCGCCCGAAGCGCTTCCGGGCCCCACTAGCTTGCCGCCCTCTCCCCTGCGCCCATGTCCGAGACCGACACGTCCGCCCGCCCGTTCCCCCTCGGCTCGCCCGCGCCCGACGACGGGGCCCAGCGCGAGGCCTACGACAAGCGCGTCGCGTTCCACCAGCGCCAACTGGGGGCCCTGGAGCAGCAGGCCGCCGAGGTCCGCCGGGGCGGCGGCGCCCGGGCCATCGAGCGCCAGCACGACCGCGGCAAGCTGACCGCCCGCGAGCGGATCGACGCGCTCCTCGACGACCCGGACGGCTTCCGCGAGATCGGCCTGTTCGCCGGGCGCGGGATGTACGAAGACGAGGGCGGCTGCCCGGCGGGCGGCACCGTCATGGGGCTCGGCCACGTGGCCGGGCGGTTGTGCATGATCGTCGCCAACGACGCCACCGTGAAGGCCGGCGCGTGGTTTCCGATCACGGCCAAGAAGAACCTCCGCGCCCAGGAGATCGCCCTCGAGAACCGCGTCCCCATCCTCTACCTCGTCGACTCGGCCGGCGTGTTCCTGCCGATGCAGGACGAGATCTTCCCCGACCGCGACCACTTCGGGCGGATCTTCCGCAACAACGCGCGCCTCAGCGCGCTGGGCGTCCCGCAGATCGCGGCCATCATGGGGAGTTGCGTGGCCGGCGGCGCCTACCTCCCCATCATGTCGGACGAGAGCCTGATCGTGGACGGCACGGGCTCCGTGTTCCTGGCCGGCCCGTTCCTCGTGCAGGCCGCCATCGGCGAGGAGACGGACGCCGAGACGCTCGGCGGGGCGACGACGCAGACCGACATCTCGGGCGTCTGCGAGTACAAGATGCCGGACGACGAGACGTGCCTCGCGACGGTCCGCGACCTCGTCGCCGGGCTCGGGCCGCTCCCCCGCTTCGGGTTCACCCGCAGCGAGCCCGAGGCGCCCGCCTTCGACGCCGACGAGCTGTTCGGCGTCTTCCCCGAGAGCCGCCAGCAGCCCTACGACACGCGCGAGCTCCTGGCCCGCATCGTCGACGCCGACTCATGGACGGAGGTCAAGGCCGGCTACGGGCAGACGCTCGTGTGCGGGTACGCCCGCCTCGACGGCTGGTCGGTCGGGATCGTGGCGAGCCAACGCCAGGTCGTCCGTGCTAAGGCGCCGAAGGGGAAGGCCTCCGAGATGCAGATCGGCGGCGTGATCTACGGCGACGCGGCCGACAAGGCGGCGCGGTTCGTGATGCAGTGCAACCAGAAGCGGATCCCGCTCATCTTTTTCCAGGACGCGACCGGCTTCATGGTCGGCACGCGGGCCGAGCAGGGCGGGATCATCAAGGACGGGGCGAAGCTGGTCAACGCCGTCGCCAACTCGGTCGTCCCGACGTTCACGGTCGTCGTGGGCAACTCGTTCGGGGCGGCCAACTACGCGCTCAACGGCCGGGCCTACGACCCGCGCCTGTTCCTGGCGTGGCCGAGCGCGCAGATCGCGGTCATGGGCGGGAGCCAGGCGGCCAAGACGCTCCTGTCGATCGAGGAGCGGAAGCTGACGAAGCAGGGCATCGAGCTCTCCGACGAGGACCGCCGGCGGCGGCTCGACGAGATCGAGGCCCGCTACGCCGAGCAGACGTCGCCGACCTACGCCGCCGCCCGGCTCTGGGTGGACGCGATCATCGACCCCCGCGAGACGCGCGACTGGCTGGCGACCGGCCTCGAGATGGCCGACCACAACCCGGACATGGCCGACTTCAAGGTCGGCGTGCTCCAGACGTGATGGGAACTGGGGAGATGGGAACCGGCGGAGGGCAGATTCGCAGTCTCCCAGTCCCCCAACTCCTACTTCCCACTCCCCTCCTTCGCCATGCGGAGGACGAGGACCATCACGCCGACCATCCCGAGGCAGGCGCCCACGATCGTGCCCCACGGGGTGATGTCGAGCCACCGGTCCACGACGATGCCGAGGCCGACGAAGAACACCATCGCCGCGCCGATCTGCATGCCGGTGCCGAGGTGCTCGCCGGCCGCCCGCATCCCGTCGCCGTAGGCGTCGCCGACGCTGCTGGCCGTCACGCGCTTGTTGCGGTAGCCGGCCTGCGGGGGCGCGATGCCGTCCGCCTCGGGCTCGCGGTCGGCCCACTTGGCGTCCCACGCCTGGTCGGACTCCTCGAAGCGATCGGGGGCGTCCGCCCACGGGTCGTCGTTGGGCGGGCGCCCGTCCGGGCGGGCGGTGTCGTCGGCCACGGCTAGGCGGCGTCGGCGCCCTTGCCCACGGCGCCGACGACGGACGCTCCACCGCCGCGCTCGGGCTTCCGGTCGCCGGACGCCGCGCCGACCGTCGCGCCCATCTGGCACTGGCCGTTGAACGTCGCGCCGTCCTCGACGACGAGCTTGCCCGTCCGGATGTCGCCCTCGACGATGGCCGAGGACTTCAGGACGAGCCGCTCCTTGACCTTGACCTGGCCGCGGACGGTCCCCGCGATCTCGGCGCTCGTGGTGGCGACTTCGCCGTCGACCACGCCGCCCGGCATCACCATCGTCCGGCCCTCGACCTCGACGTTGCCGTTGACGGTGCCGGAGATGTTGACATTGCCGCTCGATCGGAGCGTGCCCTCGACCGTGGTTGAGGCGCCGATGATGTTGTGCTGCTCGGCGGGGTTGTTGGCGGTGCTAACGGGGAGCGCTCGGGTCTTGGCCATGTCGTCGGGGGTGGGGTCGGAGCGGAAGAGGGCCATGGT
>JAAXJP010000235.1 GCA_012269805.1 Rubrivirga sp. | reverse complement strand
CGATCCGCGAGGGGGGCCGGACGGTCGGGGCCGGCGTCGTCTCCAAGATCCTCGACTAAGACCGCCCGGAGCCTCCGCCTCGGCGACCGTGCCGAGGCGGCGGTCTCCATCGGTCCTTCCGAACACGGCCCGCGCCGGTTCGTAGATTGACGCGCCCGCCGGCGTCCTTCGGGGCGCCGGCGGTCCGCTAGACGGGCGTAGCTCAATTGGCAGAGCAGCGGTCTCCAAAACCGCAGGTTGTAGGTTCGAGTCCTGCCGCCCGTGCCCGGCCGACCGGCCCCCACGATTAGAACCGCCGCCCCGCGGCACGACCCATGGCGACACAGACGCAGACGAAGGCCCCCGGCGGCGCGCTCGGGAACTACCTCGTCGAGGTCCGCAAGGAGATGCGGAAGGTGAACTGGCCGAAGCGCCAGGAGCTCCTCAGCAACACGACGCTCACGCTCGTGGCGGCGCTCATCGCGGCGCTGTTCATCTTCTTTGCCGACGAGGTGATCAGCACCGTCCTCCGGTTCATCTACGGCGGCTAGACGGCACCCGTCCGCGCTCCGCACCCGCATCGACACCCAGCATGGCCCGCCCCCCGATCCGCAAGTGGTACGTCCTCCGGACGTTCTCCGGCCACGAGAAGAAGGTCAAGGAGTACCTCGAGGGCGAGGTCGAGCGGCTCGGCTACGAGGACAAGCTGACGCAGGTCGTGATCCCAACCGAGACGGTCTTCGAGATGCGCGCCGGCAAAAAGCGGACGCGCGAGAAGACGTCGTTCCCGGGCTACATCCTCCTCGAGGCCATCGTCGACCCGTACCTCCGCGAGGTCATCAACGGGGCGCCTTCGACGATCGGGTTCCTTGGGGCCAACGGCGAGCCCGTCCCGCTCCGGCCCGACGAGGTCGGCCGGATCCTCGGCATGATGGACGAGGACAAGGGCGAGGTGATGGAGATCCCGTTCAAGGAGGGCGACCCGGTCAAGGTGGTCGACGGCCCCTTCAACACGTTCACAGGCTTCGTCGAGGAGGTCTACCCGGACAAGATGAAGGTCCGCGTGATGGTCTCGATCTTCGGCCGGAAGACGCCGCTGGAGCTCGACTACCTCCAGGTCGAGCACGAGGGGTAGGCGCTCCGCCTCGGGCGACTCAGGGGGCCCGAGGGACGGCCACTTCGAACGGCCCGCCGAGGCGGGGTGAAAGGCGGGCGAAGCCGGCCTGAGGGCCCATCCTGGGGCGGCTCCGCCCCTACTTTCTCCGTTCCGCCGTGCCGCGCTGGCACGGCCTCACCAGAGCGGGAGCCGGAGACCCCGGCGTTGGCACCGCACAGACACTGATGGCGAAGAAAATCGACGGCTACATCAAGCTGCAGATCAAGGCTGGGCAGGCCTCGCCGGCCCCGCCGATCGGCCCGGCGCTCGGTCAGAAGGGCGTCAACATCATGGAGTTCTGCAAGGCGTTCAACGCCGCGACGCAGGACAAGATGGGCCTCGTGATCCCGGTCGTGATCACGGTCTTCGGCGACAAGAGCTTCTCGTTCATCACGAAGAGCCCGCCGGCGGCGGTCCTCCTCAAGAACGCGGCGAAGATCCAGAAGGGCGCGGGCGACCCGCTCCGCGAGAAGGTCGGCAAGGTGACCTGGGAGCAGTGCCGCGACATCGCGCAGCAGAAGCTCGAGGACCTCAACGCGACCGACCTCGACAACGCCGCCCGCATGATCGCGGGGACGGCCCGGTCGATGGGCCTCACCGTCACCGGCGCCCCGGCCGCGTAACGAACCGCGCCGCCCCGGCGGCGACTGAACCGGGCGCACGTCGCGCCCCTCACCGCGGGAGCCAGTCACGCTGGCGATTGCACCGCACACCCCCAGACACCATGGCAAAGAGAGGCAAGCGCTACCGTCAGGCGGCCGAGCTCGTCGCGACCGCGACCGAGCAGGCCGGCGGCGCGCTCCCGCTCGACCAGGCCGCCCAGCTCGTCAAGCAGACGGGGCGGGCCAAGTTCGAGGAGTCCGTCGACATCGACATCCGGCTGGGCGTCGACCCTCGCCACGCCGACCAGATGGTCCGCGGCTCGGTCGCGCTCCCGCACGGGACCGGCAAGACCGTCCGCGTGCTCGTCCTCACCAACGAGGGCAAGCAGGCCGAGGCGGAAGCCGCCGGCGCCGACATGGTCGGCCTCGACGAGTACGTCGACAAGATCCAGAACGAGGGCTTCACCGACTTCGACGTGCTCATCGCGTCGCCCGACGTGATGCCGCAGGTCGGCCGGCTGGGCCGCGTGCTCGGCCCCCGCGGGCTCATGCCGAACCCGAAGTCGGGGACGGTCACGAACGACCTCGCCGAGGCCGTCGAGGCCGTCAAGGCCGGCCGGATCGACTTCCGCGTCGACAAGGCCGGCATCATCCACACCTCGATCGGGAACGTGTCGTTCTCCGAGGACCAGATCCGCGACAACGCCGACGCCTTTCTCAAGGAGATCGTCCGGCTCCGCCCGGCCGCCGCGAAGGGCCTCTACGTCAAGAGCGTCACGCTCTCGACCACGATGGGCCCGCCGGTCCCGGTCGACCGCGGCGCCGCCGTCTCCGCCACCCGATAACCCGAGACCCCACCGACCATGCCGCTTACCAAAGAGCAGAAGGCCGAAGCGCTCGGGGCGATCGCCGAGACCCTCGAGGGCGCCAACACGGTCTACCTCACCGACTACCAGGGCCTGACGGTCGAGCAGGCGACCGGCCTCCGCCGGGCGTTCCGCGAGGCCGACGTCCAGTACAAGGTCCTCAAGAACACGCTCCTCCGCCGCGCGATGGAGAACCAGGGAGGGTTCGACGAGCTGTACGACCAGCTCCACGGCCCGACCGCCGTCGCGTTCACGAACGACCCGGCCGGCCCTGCCAAGGTGCTCAAGAAGTTCCTCGAGGACAACGACCTCGAGGTCCCCCGCTTCAAGGGCGCCTACGTCGACGGCGCGATCTACGGCGAGGGCGACCTCGACGCGCTCGCCAGCCTCAAGAGCAAGGACGAGCTCCTGGCCGACATCCTCGGCCTCCTCATGGCGCCGATCACGAACGTCGCCTCCGCGCTCAACGCGCAGGGCGCCGGCCTGGCCAGCGTCATCCAGCAGATCTCCGAGAAGGAAGAGGCCTAGGCCTCCTGCTGACCCCGCCCGCCTCGGCACACGGTCGAGGTGGACACCCTCATCCATAACACGCGGCGCAGCCCAACGGCCAACCCCGGCCGAGCGAAGACCGCCGCAGGACACCCCAACACCATGGCAGACATCAACAGCATCGCCGAGAGCCTCGTCAACCTCACCATCAAGGAGGCCAACGAACTCCTGACGGTCCTCAAGGACGAGTACGGCATCGAGCCGGCCGCCGCCGCGGCCGTCATGGCCGGCCCGGCCGGTGGCGACGGCGCCGCCGCCGCCGAGGAGCAGACCGAGTTCGACGTGATCCTCTCCGGGATCGGCGGCAACAAGATCGCCGTCATCAAGGAGGTCCGCGGCATCACGGGCCTCGGCCTCAAGGAGGCCAAGGAGCTCGTCGACAACGCCCCGTCCCCGATCAAGGAGGGCGCCTCGAAGGAGGAGGCCGACGAGATCAAGGGCAAGCTCGAGGGCGCCGGCGCCACGGTCGAGCTCAAGTAAGCCCGCGCTGGCGGCCCGCCCCCGACAGCCCCGCGC
>JAAXJP010000141.1 GCA_012269805.1 Rubrivirga sp. | reverse complement strand
CGCCCGTACTGCCCGACGAGGCGCCCGACCCCGGGGTGTTCGAGGTCGCGGAGGTCCAGCCGGAGCTGATCGGCGGGCTCGCCGGGCTCCAGGAGCGCGTGGAGTACCCCGAGTTCGCCCGCCGGGCCGGGATCGAGGGCCAGGTCGTCGTCCAGTTCGTCGTCGACGAGCGGGGGAACGTCGTCGACCCCGTCGTCCTCCGGAGCCCGAACGAGCTCCTCTCCGAGGCCGCGCTCGAGGCCGTCCGCGAGAGCCGGTTCACGCCGGGCCAGCAGCGCGGCCGGCCCGTGAAGGTCCGCTTCGCCGTCCCCGTCACCTTCCGACTCCGCTAGGACGGACGGCCCGACGGTTCGAGATCCGCCGCCTCGGTGACGCTGTCGCCGGGGCGGCGTTCGTTTGGGCGCCCCCGACCTCGGCCTCTACGCCCGCTCGCGCGACCGGACGACGTGGCGGACCTGCTCGTCCCCGCCGCCGACGAGGACGTCGGTCGCGAGGCCCACGAACAGCCCGTGCCCGAGGACGCCCGGGATCGCGTCGATGGCGGCGCCGAGGCCGCCGGGGTCGTCAATCCCGGTGAACCGGGCGTCGAGGATCCACAGCCCCTGGTCGGTCACGACCGGGCCGTCCTTCCTCTCGCCCATCCGGAGCTCGGGCTCGGCCCCCAACCCGCGGAGCGCGCGAGCGACGGCCGGCTCGGCGAACGGCAGGACCTCGACCGGGACCGGCATCTTCGTCCCCAGCCTCTCGACCTCTTTCGACGCGTCGACGAGGACGACGAACCGGGCGGCCAGCGACGCGACCACCTTTTCCCGGACGTGCGCCGCGCCTCGGCCTTTGATGAGGCCCAGCTCGGGCCCGACTTCGTCGGCTCCGTCGAGGGCGAGGTCGAGCGGCGGCCGGGATGTCGGGAGCGTGTCGAGCCCGATCTCGTCGAGGGAGGCGAGCGGTACGCCGGCCTCACGGGCCAGTCGCTCCGCCGCGAACGACGTCGGGACGCCGCGGATGACGAGCCCTTCGTCGCGGACGCGCCGGCCGAGGGCCTCGATCGCGAACGCGGTGGTGGAGCCCGTGCCGAGGCCGAGCGACATGCCGTCTTCGACGAGGGCGGCGGCGGCGTGGCCGACGGATCGCTTGGCGTCTTCCTGCTGGGTCACGAGATCGGGGGGGCGCGTGGACGGCCGGAAGCTACCGGCGCTCCCCACCCCCCGGCCGACTCACTCGTAGCGAAGTGCTTCGATCGGATGCAGGCGCGCGGCCTTCGTCGCCGGGTACACCCCGAACACGAGGGCGACGACCGTCACGCCAACCACCGCGACCGTCGCCCAGCCCCAGGGGAAGGCCGGCGCCGTGGTCATCAGCGCGGCGACGACGTTGCCGCCGAGCACGCCGAGCCCGATCCCCACGAGCCCGCCGATCTGGCACAGCACGATGGCCTCGACGAGGAACTGCAAGAGGATGTCGCGGCGCCGCGCCCCCAACGACTTCCGGACCCCGATCTCGCGCGTCCGCTCGGTCACGCTCACCAGCATGATGTTCATCACGCCCACGCCGGCCGCCAGCAGCGCGATCAGGCCGATGCCGGCGCCGCCGATGGCGAGCGCGTCCATGAACCCGCCGAGCATGCTCGCGGCCTGCTCACTCGTGAACACCCCGAAGTTGTCGGGCTCCTCCGGCGACACGCGGCGGATGGCCCGGAGCACGCCGACGGTCTCGTCGAGCGTGGCGGCCAGTTGCTCGGGGCTCGGGGCGCGGACGTCGATCGAGACGTCGCGGTCGTCGAGGCCGAACGCCTGGATCCCGCGCGTGATGGGGACGACGACGAAGTTGTTCGCGTCGCCGATCTGGAACCCGCCGCTCTTGGCCTCCAGCACGCCGACGACCGTGAACCGCCGCCCGTCAACGCGGACCTCCGACCCGATCGGCGTCTGCTCGCCGAACAGCTTCTCGGCGACGGTCTGGCCTAAGACGGCGACCGTCCGCCCCGCGCGCACGTCGCCCTCGTCGAGAAAGCGGCCCTCCTCGAGGTCCCACCCGTTGTTCTGTGCCCAGCCCTCGTCGACCGCCTCGACGACGACGTTCGGGTCCGTCGACTCCTCGCGCGTGCGGACCTCTCGGCCCCCCGTCGAGACCGAGGCGCTCACCGAGGCGGGCAGCGTCGCCCGCTCGCGGAGCTCGAGCGCGTCCTCGTAGGTCAGCTGGGGGCGGCGTCGCTCCTCGTCGGTGGGCTCCCGGTCGGCCTCGAGCCGCGTGACGACGATCGTCTGCGTTCCGAGGGCGGCGAGCTCCTCCGCGATCGTGCCGTCCAGCACCTTCACGGCCGTCACCGACGCGATGACGGAGAACACGCCGATGGCCATCCCCACAAGCGTCAGCGCCGACCGGAGCCGGTTTGCGCGGAGGGCCTGGAGGGCCTGGCGGATCGTCTCATTCATAACGGAGGGCCTCGATGGGGCGGGCGCGGGCGGCCTGCCACGCGGGGAGCAGTCCGAACGTGACACCGAGCACACCGCACAGCGCGAAGGCGAGCAGGACCGTCCCGCCCGACAGCTCGGCCGTGAACACCTGGTTCAGCCCGACCGCGGCGAGCGCCGCGAACGCCACGCCGATCCCGCCCCCGACAAAGCAGATCAGGACGGCCTCGACGAGGAACTGGAACAGGATCGCCCGCCGCGTCGCGCCGAGCGCCTTCCGGACGCCGATCTCGCGCGTCCGCTCCTTGACGCTCACGAACATGATGTTCATCACGCCGATCCCGCCGACGAGGAGGGAGAGCGCCGTGAGAAAGATGCCGACGGCGTAGACGGCCACCTTGAACCCCTGCACGAGGTCGCGGAACTGGTCCTGTCGGTTGACCGAGAAGTCGTTGTCCTCCATGGCGTCGAGCCCACGCCAGAGCCGCGTGAGCCCCGTGATCTCGTCGATCGCGTCGGCCTGGTCGACGCCGTCGCGCACGCGGACTTTGACCGACACGTCGGGGTCGTTCGAGAAGTGGCGCCGGAACGTCTCGAGCGGGACGATGGCCCGGTTGTCGGTCGACTGCATCCCGAGAAACTTGCCGCGGGCGGTCAGCACCCCGACGACCTCGTACTGATGGCCGCCGAGGCGGAGGTCCTTGCCGACGGGGTCCTCGGCCGGGAAGAGCGCGTCGACGAGGTCGACCCCGATGACGGCGACGGCGCGGGCCCCGCGCGCCTCGGCCTCGGAGAAGAACCGGCCCGCCCCGACGTCCGCCCCGCCGACGTCGACGTAGTCGACCGTGGCCGCCTCGACGAACATGCCGCCGAGGTCGTCGCTCCCGCGCGTGGCGCGCGTGCCGGCGCCCGTCACGGCCGTCGCCGCCTCGATGGTCTCGGCCCGCTCGGCGAGGAACGGCGCGAGGTCGTCCGTGATCGGCGGCCGGTTCCGGTAGCTCCACCAGTCGTCGAAGGCGAACCACGGCTGCTTCTGGACGAACAGCGCGTTGTCGCCGATCATCGCCATCGACTTGTCGAACTCGCGCTCGATCCCGTTGATGACGGTGAACATCGAGGTCACCGACACGATGCCGATGACGATCCCGAGCGTCGTGAGGAGCGCGCGGGCCTTCCGCTCCCACAGGGCCGAGAGGGCGATCCGGACGCCTTCGGCGACTTCGGTGGGGACGGCGGGCACGGCGGGTCGGGGGGTGGA
>JAAXJP010000029.1 GCA_012269805.1 Rubrivirga sp. | reverse complement strand
CCTCCGGACGGTCCCCGGCCGCCCGTTCCCCCTCGGCGCGACCTGGGACGGGATGGGGATCAACTTCGCCCTGTTCAGCGCGCACGCCGAGGCCGTCGAGCTCGTCCTCTTCGACGACCCCGACGACGCGGCGCCCGCGGCGACCCTCCCGCTCCACGAGCGGACGGGGCCCGTCTGGCACGGCTACGTCCCCGGCCTCCGGCCCGGCCAGCTCTACGGCTACCGCGTCCACGGGCCGTACGAGCCCGAACAGGGCCTCCGGTTCAACCCCAACAAGGTCCTCCTCGACCCCTACGCCCGCGCCATCGGCCGCCCGCTCCGGTGGGATGACGCGCTGTTCGGCTACGAGCTCGGCCACGACGACGGCGACCTCTCGTTCTCCGAGTCCGACAGCGCGCCCTACGCCCCGCTCGGGGCCGTCATCGAAGACAGCTTCGAGTGGAGCGGCGACAGGCCGCCGAAGGTGCCGTGGGAGGACACGATCATTTACGAGACCCACGTCAAGGGCATCTCGATGAGGCACCCGGACGTCCCGGAGCACCTCCGTGGGACGTACCTCGGCGTCGCAAGCGACCCCGTCGTCGATCACCTCAAGGAACTCGGCGTGACGACGGTCCAACTCCTGCCCGTCCACGCCAAGCTCCAGGACCGGCACCTCGTCGAGAA
Source organism: Rubrivirga sp. (assembly GCA_012269805.1). Classification (GTDB taxonomy): domain Bacteria; phylum Bacteroidota; class Rhodothermia; order Rhodothermales; family Rubricoccaceae; genus Rubrivirga. Next base: position 3,003 of record JAAXJP010000029.1, on the reverse strand, counting down.
GGGGCTGGCCAACTACTGGGGCTACAACACGCTGTCGTTCTTCGCCGCCGAGCCCGAGTACGCGGCGTCCGGCCCGGTCGTGGCCGCGCGCGACTTCAAGATGATGGTCCGCGGGCTCCACGCGGCGGGCCTCGAGGTCATCGTCGACGTCGTCTACAACCACACGTGCGAGGGGAACGAGCTGGGGCCGACGCTCTCGTGGCGCGGGATCGACAACCTCGCCTACTACAAGCAGAACCCGGACGACCGGCGCTACTACATGGACTACACCGGCACGGGCAACACGCTCGACGCCGGCACGCCGTACGTCCTCCAGATGATCATGGACAGCCTGCGCTACTGGGTGACCGTGATGCACGTGGACGGCTTCCGGTTCGACCTCGCCTCGGCGCTGGCGCGCGAGCTGTTCGACGTGGACATGCTGGGCTCGTTCTTCCAGGTCATCCAGCAGGACCCCGTGCTCAGCCAGGTCAAGCTGATCGCCGAGCCGTGGGACGTCGGGCCGGGCGGGTACCAGGTCGGCCACTTCCCGTGGCAGTGGGCCGAGTGGAATGGCCGCTACCGCGACGTCGTCCGCCAGTACTGGCGCGGCGACGCGGGCCACAAGGGCGAGTTCGCGACGCGGATCAGCGGGTCCTCGGACCTCTACGAGCGGTCGGGCCGCCGGCCGTTCGCCTCGATCAACTTCGTGACGGCCCACGATGGGTTCACGACGGAGGACCTGGTGTCCTACGAGCAGAAGCACAACGAGGCCAATGGCGAAGGCAACCGCGACGGCCACGAGCCCAACTACTCGACCAACTGCGGCGTCGAGGGGCCGACGGACGACCCGGACGTGCTCGCCTGCCGCGAGCGGCTCAAGCGGTCGATCCTCGGCACGCTGCTCCTGTCGCAGGGCGTCCCGATGCTCCTCGGCGGCGACGAAATCTCGCGGACGCAGGGCGGCAACAACAACGCCTACGCCCAGGACAACGAGATCAACTACTACGACTGGGAGCTCGACGAGCGCGAGCAGGCGTTCCTCGACTTCGTCCGCCAGGCCGTCGCGTTCCGCCAAGCGCACCCGCTGTTCCGCCGCCGCGACTTCCTCACGGGCGAGCCCGACGGCGAGGGCGTCAAGGACGCGCTCTGGTGGCACCCCGAGGGCCGCGAGATGACCGATGACGACTGGAACGGGGACCCGCTCTCCCTCCTCGGCCTCCTCCTCCGCGGCGACCGGATCGGCGAGGTCGACGCGCGCGGCCGCGCGCGGACCGACGACACGCTCTTCCTCGTGTTCAACCGAGGCGGCGAGCCGGTCGACCTCCCGCTTCCGGTCGAGGAAGCCGGCCGGCCGACGGGCTGGGTCGGCGTGGCCCCGTTCACTGGCGAGGGCTGCGGCAGCGAGGACGCCCCGCTCGCGCCCGAAGGCCCGGCGCACGTCGGGCCGCAGTCGCTGGCCGTCCTCCGCGCCGTGTTCGACGAGGCGTAGCCGCGGGCGCCCCCCTTCTAGGCCGGCACGAGCACGGCCCAGGGCAACGGGAGGGCGTCCGTGTCGAGCGTGCCCTCGGCCTCGACGCGGGCGCCGGTGAGGACGTCCGTCCACGCCGTGCCGTCGGGGAGGGCGACCTGCGCCGGCACGGCCGTCGTGGCGAACCGGGGGACGACGACCACGGCGGCCTCGGCCCCCTCCGCCTCGGGCCCGAGGCGGGCGAAGGCGAGCCACGCGTCGGCGCCGTCGCCGGACACGTCGAGCGCCTGGTAGTCGCCCTCGAAAAGGGCCGAGCGCTCGCGGCGGAGGCGGAGGAGCCGGGCCGTGACGTACGGCTTGGCGTGCGCGCTCCCGCTCTCCACCAGCTGGCGGACCGCCTCGGCGTCGGGCGCGTCGAGGAGCGGCGCGAGGGCGTCGAGCGTGTCGCGGCGGAGGCCGTAGTCGACGGGCCGCCGGTTGTCGGGGTCGACGAGCGAGAGGTCCAGAAACTCGGTCCCCTGGTACAGGTCGGGGACGCCCGGCGTCGTCAGCTTGAGGACCGTCTGCGTAAGCGTGTGACGGAGCCCGAGCGTCGCGATCCGCTCGGCGACCGGGCCGACGGCCTCGGCCACGCGCTCGTCGGCGACGACGGCGCGGACGAACGCCTCGAGGTCGCGCTCGTAGCGCTCGCTCGGGTTGATCCAACTCGTCTCGAGCTTGGCCTCACGCGCCACCTTCTGGAGGTAGGCCCAGAGCCGGTCCGGCAGCTCGGCGCGGTACGCGTCGGCGTCCGCAGCCGGTGGCGGGGCCCAGAGCGCGGCGAGCGTCTGGTAGACCACGTACCGGTCGAGGCGGCTCGGGCCGGCGGCCCCGCGGTGCGGCTCCGTGGCGGCGTCGAGCGCGGCGACGGCCGCCTCCCACAGCTCCGGCACCTCCGGGAGCGCGGCCAGCCGCATCCGCGTGTCCTCGCCGCGCTTGTGGTCGTGGGTCGCCGTGGCGAGGAGGTTGCGGGGATAGCGGAGCGCGCGGAACCGGGCGTGCGAGTGGAACGCCTGCGGCTCGAGCGCCCCGTCGGCCGGCTCGCCGCCGACCTCGTTGAGTGCGAGGAGCCGGGCGTAGCGGTAGAACGCCGTGTCCTCGACGCCCTTGGCCGCGACCGGCGCCGTGTACTGCTGGAACCGGCCGACCCACAGCCGCAGCCGCTCGGCCAGCTCCGGCGACGGGTCCTCGACGGCCTCGCCGAGGATGACGCGCCCCACGAAGTCGTACACCGACGGCTCGGCGGCCGGGTTGCGCGCCTTCGCGCGGGCGACCGCCTCGAGCACGACCTCCCGCGCCTCGGCGGCGTCGTGGGGGAGGTAGGTCCGGTAGCGGTCGAACGCGGCTACGACCTCTTCGAGGGCTTCCTGGAGCGCGCCGAGCGTGACGTCGCGCGTCCGGTAGTCGGCCTCCGAGATCCGGTTGAGGCCGGTCGCGAGGCGGGCCAGCTCGCCCGGCAGCGACGTCTCCATCACGAGCGTCTTGCTGGCGTGGACGGTCTCGTCCCACCTCCG
>JAAXJP010000186.1 GCA_012269805.1 Rubrivirga sp. | reverse complement strand
AAGTGTGCAGGTTTACCTCACAGCTACTAATAGATCTGTTTAATTCGATTATTTGATACCCAATAAGTAGGTACCGAACTGAAATCGTGAAGATTCAATGACTTGACCGTCATAGACTTTGGGAGAATGGCTTTTGGATTTCTTGCTGTTTCCTTAAGCTGACTCGCAAAGTACTTGTGTGCTTCATCGGGCCCATTGTATTCTTCACACTCGTAATCAGAATAACCTGGCGGCATCATTTTTAAATGCCATTCATACAAAGCAGTGATATGTTTAGCCTTAACCCCCTTATTCTTATTAAAAACATACCTAGAACGAACAACGGACGACTCCGCTAAAGCCTCTTCCAACCAATGTTTTGAGTTCCTCACCAGAGGCTCAACCTCTGATTGATAAGGTAAGAACAATGCTTTATTTTGGACCAATTCCATTCTTGTTATGAAGGTCTCTACTTGATAATGGAAAGTCTCGTGCCGAAAAATGCAATAAATGAAGATCTGTTGAACCTCTTCATAAGAAAGAATTTCTTTGCCTAAAAACTCTTCTTGAGAATCATACAAAAAGTTACAATGTTCTAGGATCGGCTCTTTCATCAAATAAATACCCCATCTATTAGATTTGTGATACTTATGGTAGGGTAAATAGAATCCAAAAAACTCTGCTCCTAGCCTTTTTGCCAAATCTAAGAAGTTAACGAAACCAGGGAATGGCCTCGGATTATTCAAAGGCAAATCTGAAGATCGATACGGGTTTATAACCTCCCCTACCAAATCTTCAATGCTTTCATATGGCTCAATAGTCACTTCTTCGGGATCATAGATTTCTCTTAACTCCTCGGGAAACACTTCATGCGTCCAATCATGATTTTCAATACTGCCTGGAACCTCCTTATCTAGAAAATCCAACTCTCTATTCATCAACTCTACAGAACTCATAATTATAACTCTTTAACGTATGCACGAGCATCCTTTCGGATGCTTGAAGAACTAGTATTGATACCGTATTTCTGCCAAGAATCTAATGTCTCCAAATGACTTATACACACATCATAGACCAAATCGTGAGAGTAGACGAATCGCCTACCCTTGTATGTACCACGCTGAAATTCAACACAAATCATCTGACCTAAACCTCTTTTGGATTCTGAGATTACAAAATTGTTCAGGTACACCAAATTCTTGTCTTCAGCATAAGACTTTTGTTGTTCAATGCTCTCTTCTATTTGTAAGGCTGGACGATTCGAATTAATGAAATATGGTCTAGGAATAGCTGCGCCCTTAATGTGAGATTCAGAGCCAATAGTTTTTGATTCATCTAAATCATTAAATCTAGCACCTAAGTTTAGCATTATAAATGCCTCTCGAAGCGATTGAACTAGAACTTTAAGCGAGCTCTCATCGAACTCATCATGATGGGCAATTTTATTCCTATAATCCCTCACAGAGCCAAATAATTCTAATAGCTCTTTCTGCTTAAGCCAAGCACCATTATTAAAACTATTGGAATAGTCAGCTACTAAAGCAGGTATGATGTTGTAATCAATGCTACCTGTTTCACCGAAATCACGATAGTTTCTTCCTTTGCGTTTAATAAAATTCTTTTTCCACTCCGGTCCTTTGGTCTTGTTTAAGAGACTTTCAATGGCTAAACGTAGTACCTCGATATTATTATCTAGCAATTGAAACCCTTTGGATCTAGCCGTTATCATTTGGTCTTCGTTTTTGAATATTGATAAGCTTCTGTAAGTTAATCAAGAATGGTGCTCCTTCTAATTTCGTCCCTTGTTGATTGCGGAATTCTGGTAATTGTTGGACATCCCAAATCTTATCTCGCAATTCCGATATGCCAACCTTAGACACATTCTCGACAATCATATAGAAATCTCGATTAGGCGAAGGATAACCTCGCAGCTCTTCCTTAGATTTCACTTTAAATCCTGGAGAGATTTCAAACAGTTCTGTCGTTAACACATTGTCCGCATTATACAGAAGAAGGAATCTCGCTTTGGTCGAATTCTCATTGATCTCAACAGCACCATTATCCCCACCCATTCTGAAGTTATACATCTTATGACGCTTAATCCACTCAAGATGCTCTTGATTCTTATAGTAGGCTACATGAACGTATGTATTACCTGGCAATAAGGCTCTTCTCTCATTCAAATCATGTTCGTCAGGAGCAAAACTTTCCGGAATTCGATAATCACTCTCTTTAAATTCCAATGGTTCTCCACCTAATGTAACATATCGGCTCAGAGCCAAAAGCTCTCTTTGACTATATCTATTTGAGAGGTTTTCTATCGTCTTATTCAAAAACACTTTAAGACGCTCTACACCATCATCATCTTCATTGGGCTTGACAGTAAATGCCCCGATACTCGGTAAAACTTCTCTCTGGGCCTTTTTTAAAGGACTTTCAGATTGATCTCCGGGATAAAGAATATAAGAGCCATATGATCTTCGAATAGCGTCGCGATAAGCATGCATTTTGAGTAAATCACCATTCTTATACGTATTCGATCGTGCTTGTTTCTTTTTTTCGTCATGATTCTCAAGTTCACCTCGCAATTCCTTTAAGAATTCAGAATCTACCTTGTATTTGGCATCAAAATGCAAATGCACCATTAGTTCTTGCTTCTCTGCATCTTCAGCACTTAAATCTTTTGGCCAAAAAGATAACGTATAGTCAGGCCTTAGGTTTAAACTCCAACTACCACCGCTGAAATAGTTTTCTGTGTAACTAAATGATCTATTATACCTCAACAAGACATTAAACTCCCTATTATTCGTGCAATGCTCACCTTCAATCTGAAGTTCCTTTCCTTGTTTAAGCTTTAAAGTTAACCCTGAAGAATCAATACCAATCAACTCTTCTAACTTCGGTTTTGAAGCGTTAAACATGCTCTCCATAATCGAGAGAAACTTAAAAAAGAGCCAATACTCATAAAGCGTAGCTACATCTTTCTTACCGGCTGCGTAAACTGAATCACCGCCTTCCCATTTTAGATTCGATGCAAGACCAAATTGCAACCAAAAGAGTAGAACCTGACGATATCCTGGTTTTCTTTGAAGCTTGGTATTATTGAGATTAATCGTTGAAACATGGGAAACTTCTTTGAATAAATGATGCTGAAGCGTAGACTCACATTTCTTTATAATCTCGATAGCCTCAGCCACAATAAGACCATTTTTATCTGAGCCAATAATGTCTTGACAGAATCTTATTACACTCTGTAAGACAAACTTTACAAACCTATTGGCGGGAGTATCATATGAGTTGACCTTTCTTACATCTTCAACGTTCGTAGGAACTGAATCTAGGCCAAGCTTACTCAACGGATTGTCCGCTGTTAAAGCGAAGCGATTACCTCTTGAACTGATCTGTTTTACTATGGAAGGCGTTGCTTTTTTAACTTTTGATATCCTTGTAGACTCTATAATGCGGGACCAATTAATATCTGGAGAGTATAGTATTTGACTTAAGGCATTATCAAAGCTCTCTGAAAGAACCAGAGACTCCACAAATTTAAAGCGTTGATAATCTGAGGTAGATGATGAATTCTCATCAACAGTCAAAAACTGATGAACTGAAGACGAGGCTCTTAGAAGTAAATCAGCACAAGTTGCCGTGATTTCCTCGAGCATATACTGATATTCCTTCTCATAGTTGACCTTAAC
>JAAXJP010000378.1 GCA_012269805.1 Rubrivirga sp. | reverse complement strand
TGCCCAGCTCGACGTTGTCACAGGCGCCCTTGACCGCGCCGCACTTGGTGTGGCCGAGGACCACGATCACCTTCGAGCCGGCCACGGCCGTCGCGAACTCGAGCGAGCCGAGAATGTCGGTGTTGACGAAGTTGCCGGCCACGCGGGCCGAGAACACGTCGCCGACGCCCTTGTCGAAGACGATCTCATGGGGCACGCGGCTGTCGATGCAGCCGAGGATGGCCGCCATCGGGTACTGGCCGCCGGCCGTCTGGCGGACCTGGCCGAGGAAGTCGCGCTCGACGGCGGTCCCGTTGAGGAACCGGTCGTTGCCGTCCTTCAGGCGCATGAGCACCTGCTCGGGCGTGAGCGCGGCCTGGGTCTCGGCGGTGAGCGCGACGGTCGGGTCGTAGTCGTACGACGTCTGGATCTGGGCCTGGGTCGTGGAGCAGGCCGTGAGCGTGAGGGCGAGGAGTGGGAGGAGGAAAAAGCGGAGGCGGTTCATCGGGGTACGGGTGAGCGGCGCGGACGCGCAGACGGCGGCCACGGGAGGGGTGGAGGGCACCCTGCGCGCGACTCGCGCAGGGGAGCGAAAACGAAACGTCGGGCAGGGCCGGTCAGCCCTGGCTCGCTATCGCGGCGGAGGTTCCGGGGGCGCGTCGCCCAGCGACGGGCCCGCCTCGGACGCGGGGCGGGGGCTCGGAGCCACCGGTAGCACGCCCGCGAGAGCGCCGAGGCGGTCGGCCTCCTTCTCTTCTTCAGCCTCTTCGGCCGAAGGCGCGGGCTCCCCCGGGAGCGTCTCACCCGGGAGCGTGGACTCGTGCGTGGCTGCCGCTGCGGGGGCCGCCCATGCCGGCTCCAGGCCGCCTCCGAAGGCGACCGAGAAGAGGGCGAGCAGGAAGGCCCAGCGCGGCATGCGGCCTACTAATCGTTTCGACAACCATCGTTCCCGGACGCGCTTCGCCTTCGTCGTCCCTTCGCACGTCGCCGGACGGCCGCCGACGCCCGACTGGCGATAGGTTCCGTCCGACCCGCCCCCGACCGATGCCCCGCCTCCTCCCCGCCCTCGTCCTCGCCCTGCTCGCCTCGGCCGCCGCGTGGGCCCAACCAGGGGTCGGCGCCAGCCCGCCACAGGTCCCGCTCGCCATCGACTACGCCATCGAGGGGACCACGAGCTACGACCCCGCGATCCCGACGCCGCAGGACGTCCTCGGCTACACGATCGGCGAGCGCCACACGCGGCCCGAGGAGGTCGTCCGCTACGTCGAGGCCGTCGCCGCCGCGTCGCCGCGCGTGGCGGCCGGTTTCCACGGGACGACGTACGAGGGCCGGCGGCTTGTCCACGCGGCCGTCACGAGCCCCGAGAACCACGGGCGGCTCGACCAGATCCGGGCGCAGAACCTCGCCCTCAGCGAGTCTCCCGAGGCCGTGAGCGACGCCCAGATCGCCGAGATGCCGGTCGTCGTGTTCCAGGGCTATTCGGTCCACGGCAACGAGGCGTCGGGGACGGAGGCCGCGCTCGTGTGGCTGTACCACCTCGCCGCCGCGCAGGGCGCGGAGATCGACCGCCAGCTCGCCGAGGCCGTCGTCCTGCTCGTCCCGATGATGAACCCCGACGGCCGCGACCGCTTTGCCGACTGGGTCAACGGCTACCGCGGGACGACGCCCGTGGCCGACCCGCGCGACCGCGAGCACCGCGAGGACTGGCCCTACGGCCGGACGAACCACTACCTCTTCGACCTCAACCGCGACTGGCTCCCGACCGAGCTCCGGGAGAGCCGCGGGCGGATGGCGTGGTGGCACAGCTGGCGCCCGCAGGTCACGACCGACCACCACGAGATGGGTCCCGAGGCCACGTTCTTCTTCCAGCCCGGCATCCCGTCGCGCAACAACCCGAACACGCCCGAGGCCACGTTCGAGCTAACCGGCGACATCGCGCAGTATCACGCCGCCGAACTCGACCGGATCGGGAGCCTCTACTACTCCGAGGAGAGCTTCGACGACTTCTACTACGGAAAGGGCTCGACGTACCCCGACATCAACGGCGGCGTGGGGATCCTCTTTGAGCAGGCGTCGAGCCGCGCGCTCCTCCGCGACACCGACGAGAACGGCGAGCTGAGCTACGCCTTCACCGTCCGCAACCAGGTCGCCACGTCGGTCTCGACGCTCCGGGCGGCCGTGGCCCTCCGCGAGCGGCTGCTCCGTCACATGCGCGGCTTCTACGCGGACCACGAGCGCGGCGCCTACGTCATCGACCTGAGCACGCGCCGGACCCGCGCGCAAGCGCTCGCGCAGACGCTCGCCCGGAGCCGCGTTCGCTTCTATGAGCTGGCCGAGGACGTGCGCGCGCCCGGGCTCGGCCCCGGCCAGGCGGAGCGGACGTTCCGGGCCGGCGAGGCGCTCGTGGTCCCGCTCGACCAGCCGCAGGGCCGGCTCGTGCAGGCCTCGATGGAGCGGGTCCGGACGTTCACCGACAGCCTGTTCTACGACGTCTCGGCGTGGACCTTCCCGCTCGCCTACGGCGCCGAGGCGGCCCGCCTCGACCGCGCGCCGGCCGTGGGCGCCGAGGTCGCCCCGGCGTTCGACGGCGGCCGGCTCGTCGGCGGCCGCGCGGACGTGGCGTACGCCATCCGGTGGGACCGCTACTTCGCGCCGCGCGCGCTCCGGCGGCTCCAGGCGGCCGGCGCCCGCGTCCGCCTCGCGCAGACCCCCTTCGAGGCGGTGTCGGGCGGCGCCCGCCAGTCGTTCGACCGCGGGACGCTCGTCGTGCCCGTCAGCACGCCGGGCGTCGACGCCGGGGCGGTCCACGCGGCCGTCTCCGAGGCCGTGGCCGAGGACCACGTCGAGGCGTTCGCGCTCGACTCGGGCCTGACGCCGTCGGGGGCCGACCTCGGCAGCCGCGGGTGGCCGGTGCTGCAGGCCCCGCGGATCGCGCTGCTGGCCGGCGACGGGACCGACGTCTACGGCGTCGGCGAGGTGTGGCACCTGCTGAGCGAGCGGTTCGGGCAGGGCGTCTCGCTCCTCGACCCCGGGTCGCTCCCCGACCTCGACGGCTACACGACGCTCGTCCTCGCCGACGGCTGGTACGGCTCACTCGACTCCCTCGAGACCGCGAGCGTCCGCAATTGGGTCCGCGGTGGCGGCGTCCTCGTTGGGATCGAGGGCGGCGCGCGGTGGGCGGCCGGGGCGGGCCTCCTCGAGGCCCCGCTCCGCGAGACCCCGACCGACTCGACGGCCTACGCCTACGCCGACCGCGACGCGGCGCGCGGGGCGCAGGCCCTCGGCGGGAGCATCCTCGATCTCCACCTCGACCCGACGCACCCGCTGGCCTACGGCTACGGCGACCGCGTGGCCGTCTTCAAGTCCGGGACCGCGCTCTTCGAGCCGTCCGCGTCCGGCTCCGGCCTCGATGTCGGCACGTACGCGGCGACCGACCCGGTCCTCAGCGGGTACGCCTCGGCGGCGACCGCGGCGCGGCTGGCCGGCGCCGCGGGGCTCAAGGCCGGCCGCCTCGGCGCGGGCCGGGTGGTCCTCATGGACTTCGACCCCGCCTTCCGCGCGTTCTGGCGCGGCACCGACGGGCTCCTCCTCAACGCCGTCTATCTCGGGGCGACGTTCTAGGCTCTGTCTCGTGATTCGGAACGGAGCCGAGCGCGAGAGCCGGAGTCGGCTCGCGAGGAGCGCGAAGCAGCCGTAGCCCC
>JAAXJP010000401.1 GCA_012269805.1 Rubrivirga sp. | reverse complement strand
GGAACCCCTCCTATTCTTCACAACATTCACCCTGATATACTTCCTTGGAACCATCTTCAAAATGGTCCTTCAAGGATCAGTTGAAGTTGTACAAATGCTGCTGTAAGTCCTTTTATCAATTAACAAGGAAGGAAGAAATAATCTAAAAGCTGACATTAATAACACCCATATTTCTTTTATTTAAGGCATAGGCGTTAAAAAATATTATAAACAACTCCTATAGGCTCACAAGAGCCTACTAATAAATATGTTGCCACCTAAATTCATCGCTTGAATTCGCACGTTTAATAAAATCTTCAAACGATATATCCGCCAAACCATGCAATTCATCCAAATAATTGAGAGGGGCAGAATGGGTTTCCTTAACTTCTATCTCATAGGCCCTCTTGTAACGCTCGTATTTGCTTTTCAATTCTTTTAAACTGTAAAAAGATTCAATTTCAATATTTAGCAAATAATTCAACACTGAGTTCCAATCAGGATACTTATTCCATTTACGATTAACATAATCCCAACCAAAATGAACATGCACGCCAGCAAATTTATCAGCACCATTAACCGTCCTATCGTCTATCAAAAAATCGCCCTTTAGCAAATCCTTACGATGTGATATTATAAGTTTTTTAGTTAAAATGTCATCGAAATATTTCTCTACCCAAAGTCTCTTGTGAGTCCAGGAATCAGGATTATTCCACGGTGCCGTGGTTAATATGAAAACGTCAAAAACAGGGGTAGATGCCAATATTTTAACAGAATCTATAGCTCCATTAATCGGTAACAAATCTTCAAATATTCCAGGGATTAAGTCAGGCTCCTTATCAAAAGGAGCCGAATGTGATAACTTGTGGTTCGCTAATGCAGCTCCAAAATCTGCCAAAACCCCATCCATATCTATGTAAATTATTTTCCTCTTCATCCTTTCGGCTTTAAATCGTTTCTTTTTTCAAGAGCTCTATCTGCTTCACATAATGGGGATTAAAGGCTTGACTTACCTTTAGGTAGAATTGTCGAGCATCGCTAATATTCCATTTCCGTATTGAGGCATTTATTGCCAAAGCTATTTTTTTGGCCTCAGGATATTTTCTTGAATTAATAAAATCTTCTTGAATCTCCGCCAGCTTGAGTAGAACCTTGTTGGAAACTGATAGCTTTGGTTGATATTCATCCTGTGTTGCCACAATGAAGAAGGACTTTGGGATTGAGTCGTTTTTATACCTGTTCAAACTGAATCCAATTGGAACTAAATTCTCAATGATATTACCTGGGCCGCCCACGCTTTTAGGGACGAAGTGATCAATATCTATCAAATGGCTAATTGAATGTGTACGATTAAAAAAGGAATAAATTTTTAAACGAAGATCACCAGGTATTTGTGGCTTCAGCGACCCAACCTGATTTAGACTGAAATCAGGATTCCCTTCTAAATAGGTAACATCTTCATCTTTTAAAGTGAAGAAAATACTCGCAAGTCCTTTCCTTATGGAAGCATCATATTTACTTAAAGGTCCGTTATAAGGTATGGTATTGCTGAGCAATTTTTGATTTATAAAATACTGGTGGCATCTAAGACGGTAGTTTTTATCCTCTTGTAGACGTTCACTAAAGACTCTTATTTTATCTAACCAGTAGGCCTCATCATTGAACTTTTTTGAAAACGTCAATACATCCTCAACACAAGTAAATTCTTCTACCTCATTAGTCTTTACAACATCACCCTTGGCATATATACCACCATTAGTTTCCGCAACATATACGATATCTCCAACTTTAATCTTTGCTGATGGTAGATCGTATTTCTTGTTTCTAATAGAAATTTCGAAATAACCCTTACTTTTAGAATTACCCCTATGTAATTCGCGAAAAGCATTACTTCTCTTGATTAAAAAATATTGCATAATCAAATTTTCAAAATGTTCTCATTTAATCTGTAGAGGAGAATTCATGCTAAATAGGACTGCCTTGAGATAATAAAGGCTTTAACCTCCAACTACTCAACCGTAATCTCATAATCAAAACTATTTCTCTCTTTTCCAAAACAAAACAGGCCGGTAATCATCATAGCTCTTCTGCAATAATATTTATAGGATTAGCAATTAGTGCTTGGGCCACCAGGACCATTTTATTCCTTTGTTTGAAATCTTGATAGATATTTCATGTGCTTCTTCACCATTAAAACATACATGACCAATAGTATCGTTGAATCCCATTTCTAATATTCCATAATTATTGTTCTCAGGAAAGCAGTTGTTTCCTAGCAGTTGAGAAAACAACTCGTAAACGCGTAAAGGGTAGCAGTCTCGTGACAATACAATAGGCTTTATATCTTCTTCCGAATTATTACTGTCATTCTCCAAAAATTTACGAAGTATCATGTCAGTTTCACCTGTGCTATCAGTTCCAAGAAAATACCTTTTAGGAAATACAAGCAATAATCTATTCGGCTCGACACTTTCAAAAAGCACATTATATAATTCCGGATAATCAAGTTGAAATTCTTGATTAGTCTGATGGAGACTAGAAGACGTTATATCTATTGAAAAATTCTCAACCTCATGGTCGTTAATGGAGATGTACTGCCAATTAATGTACGAATGCAACATAGTGTGATTACGCTTCCTCTAATAAGTGGTCCAAAAGTATTTTATCCTCCTCTGAACAGCTTTTGTTGGCAATTGCCTTAGCTTGAATTTCTCCAATCTCGGTCTGAGTGAATTCGATAGAACTCGCTTCATCAACTTTTTCTTGAGGCCAACCTTTTGCTTTCTTCCAAGCCTTAGAAACATCCCCTCTCAAAAAAAATAAACCGGGTTCGTCATCTCCATCTAAAAACTCGTAATACTCAAAATCCCACTGTAAGTCAATATTTTTTAATAGTTCTACATATTCATTAGTTAGTTCCATAATGCAAATTAATTTATAGGTTATCGAATTTTAGTTAATTGTGATTTCTTCTTCTTCCAAAATCCATCACGCTTCTTAAAGACATCAAATGAGGCATGACCTACGTTCGCGATTTTGAAATCATAGTAGAGAACAATTTGATTTTCGTGTATGCAAAAGGCCAAGGAACTATGAACGTTATCCTTCGGTTTGGCGAAATGGTCGAAGCTTTTTAGAAATTTTCGTCTCTCGTCAACTTGATAAATAGTCGTAAAGCTTTCCAGGCGTCTTTTGTCTAAAGCCAAGCATGCTAAGACATCTTGAGGAAGGTTCATTATTTAAGTTTGGTACTTTATAAAAATACTGAATAAGTTTTTAGTCTTAAGACAAAGCCGTTAAACTAGTTGTAAATTACCTATACGTATAATTGGGAGTTTCAAATCATTGCTGTTATATCAAGCAATGAATTCTCAATCAACTTGCCTGAATCATTTGGCAAAAACCTAATTATCTGCCCAAATGATATGAATCAAGAACGCTTTAAGTACTCCACCATAGGCACATCAGCCGCAGCCCAATCCAGCTGATCTAGCTCCTCCACAGCCAACCACTTGGCTGCAACATGCTCTTTCAAAGTAACCTCCCCCGCCTTCAAAGCACAGGTATAGGCATGCATGGTCAAATGAAAATCCGGATAAGAATGCTCCACAGTCGTTAAATATTGAAGCTCATGAATCTCAGTGGCCAATTCCTCTTCAATCTCCCGCACCAGAGCCTCTTCCCTACTCTCACCAACCTCAACCTT
>JAAXJP010000303.1 GCA_012269805.1 Rubrivirga sp. | reverse complement strand
CCCGCCGAGGCCGAGGGCGCCCGCCTCGGCGTCGTCGTGCCCGCGGCGTGGCTCCACGACGTGGTGACGGTCGCGAAGGACTCGCCGGATCGAAAGCGGGCGTCGCAGATCGCCGCGGCGGAGGCGTCGCGCTGGCTCCGAGCCCAGAGCTTCCCCGAGGCCGACATCCCCGAGGTCGCGCACGCTGTGGAGGCGCACAGCTTCACGGCCGGCATCGAGCCCCGGACGATCGAGGCCGAGGTCGTCCAGGACGCCGACCGGCTCGACGCGCTCGGCGCCATCGGGCTGGCGCGGATGTACGCGATGTCGGCCGTGTTCGGGTCCCAGATCGTCCACCCCGACGACCCGGTCCCGACCGATCCGCCCCGCCGAGAGCTCGACGACAAGCGGTGGGCGACGGACCACCTGTTCGTCAAGCTCCTCCGGCTCCCCGAGACGATGCGGACCGAGGCGGGCCGGGCCGAGGCCGAGCGGCGCGCTGACTTCCTCCGCGCGTTCCTCAGGCAGCTCACCAGCGAGGTCGGCTAGGGACCGCGGGCGGCGGGGCCGGCGTTCGCCGACGCCGCCCCCCGCTCGCCCGTGCCCTTCGCCCTCTGGTTCGTCGTCGCCGGCCTCCTGCTGACGCTCATGGCGTTGGCCAAGACGACGCTCGCCCGGCTCCCGCTCTCGACGGCCCAGCTCTACCTCCTCGTCGGGCTCGCGATCGGGCCCCTAGGGATCGGACTGCTCGTGATCGACCCGATCGACGAGGCGGAGGTCCTGGAAGTGCTGTCCGAGATCGCCGTGATCCTGTCCCTCTTCGCGGCCGGCCTCAAGCTCCGGACGCCGCTCTCCGACGGCCGGTGGCGGCTTCCCCTCCGCCTCGCGACGATCTCGATGACGCTGACGGTCCTCGGCATCGCCGCGCTCGGGGTGTTCGGCCTCGGGCTGCCGATCGGCGCGGCCGTCCTGCTCGGCGCCGTCCTCGCCCCGACCGACCCCGTCCTCGCCTCCGACGTTCAGATCGAGGACCCCGACGACACCGACCGCCTCCGGTTCTCGCTCACCGGCGAGGCCGGCTTCAACGACGGGGCGGCGTTCCCCTTCGTCATGCTGGGGCTCGGCCTGCTCGGGCTCCACGACCTCGGCCCTGGCTTGTCGACGTGGGTCCTCAAGGACGTGCTGTGGGCCGTGCTCGGGGGGATCGGCGTGGGCGCCGGCCTCGGGATGGCCGTCGGCCGGCTCGTCGTCCACCTCCGGCGGGCGCACAAGGAGGCCGTCGGGACCGACGACTTTCTCGGGCTCGGGCTCGTCGCCCTGAGCTACGGCGTCGCGCTCCTTATCGGGACGTATGCGTTCCTCGCGGCGTTCGCGGCCGGCCTCGCGCTCCGCACCGAGGAGCGCCGCGAGACCGGCGACGCGCGGGCCGACGACGTCGAGGCGATGGCGCACGAAGGGGCGGCGGAGGAGGTCGCCGTCGACGAACACTCGGCGCCGGCCTACATGGCGAGCGCCGTCCTCGGGTTCGCCGAGCAGCTCGAGCGGATCGGCGCCGTCACCCTCGTCGTCCTCGTCGGCGCCCTCCTGCACCGGGCCGTGTGGACGGTCGAGATGCTGTGGTTCGTGCCGGCCGTGCTCCTCGTCATCCGGCCCCTCGCGGTGTGGTTCGGCCTGCTCGGCTCGCCGACCACGGGCCTCCAGCGCGAGCTCATCGCGTGGTTCGGCGTCCGCGGGATCGGGTCGGTGTACTACCTCATGTTCGCCGAGACGCACGGGCTGAACGACGGCTTCTCGGACCTCCTGCTCGGCCTCGTCCTCGTCACGATCACCACGAGCATCGTCGTCCACGGCCTCTCCGTGACCCCGGTGATGAACTGGTACGCCGGCCGGGCCCGCGTGCAAGAGCGGCTGGCGCGGAAGCGCGAGGCCCGGGCCGAGGAGTAGGGCTCAGCCCACGACGTCGGCCGTGCCGTACGCCCGGCGGACTTCGGCCCGAAGAGCGTCCGTCTCACCGCCGAGGCGGTCGGCCTCGGCGGCCATCGCGTCGAGGTCGGCGCGGGCGTCGAGGGCCAGCTTGGCCACGGGGCGGACGAGCGCGCGGACCTTCCCGACGGCCTGCTCGACCTCCTGCGACAGCTCGCGGTCGAGCCCCTCGCGCAGGTCCGCCCGGAGCGTGTCGACGCGGGACGAGAACTCGCGGACGGCCCGTCGCCGTTGGGCCGGCAGCACGATGAAGCCGAGCGTGGCAAGCGCGCCGGCCGCCAGCACGCCACCCGTCACGTCGAACGCCGTCGTCGCGATGAGAACGACGGCGACGGCCCCGACCCCCACCGCCGTCGCGCCGCCGACCGTGAGCGCCGAGCGGGCGTTCTCGAGCAGCCGACGGGCCTCCTCGCCCATGTCGTACTGGTCGATCGTCCGCCGGGCCTCGCGGAGCACGTCGCGGAGGACCTCGTCGCGGTCGTAGAGGAACCCGCCCTCGGCCCGGGACTCTTTCCGCTGGAGGTCCGCCAGACGCGAGTACGTCTCGTTCCAGAGCTCGAACACCCGGCGGAGGAGGGCGTCGGCCGCCTCGCCGAGGCGCGTCTCGATCCGCTGCTCGGCGTCGCGGATCACCTGCCGGTCGAACTCCTCCCGGAACGCGTTCCGGTCGCGGATGAGGTTGAGGCGAGAGACGCGGATCGTGTCGTCCAAGAACCGGACGCCGCGTTTCTCCATCTCCAGCAGCTCGCGGTCGACGTCGGCGACGGCGCGGCCGACGATCTCGTCGAGCCCGTCCCGGACCTCTTCGAACCGGGCGTTGAGCGACGCGATCTGGACCTCGTCGGCCTCGAGCACCTCGCGCTGGGCCTCGACCCGCTCCCGCACGTCCCGGAGCAGCGTGCCGACGGCGTCGAGGGGCGCCGCCAGCTTGAGCGCGAGGCGCGTGTCGTCGGTGAGCGTCTCGGTCAGGAACCGCTCGAACGGCGCGAACCGCGACTGCTCCCACCGGGCGTCGGCGCGGTAGCCGTCGGGGTCGGCCTCCTTGGCGTGGAGCGCGAGCCGGGCGGCGACGGGGAAGAGGAGGGGCGGCCGCGGGTCGTCGAGGCCCGCCTCGGCGAAGATCCGGACGAGGCCGTCGCGGACGTGGTCGAGCACCTGCTGGAGCGCCGCCTCGGTCTCGGCGAGGTCGGCCTTGTTGACGGCGACGACGAGCCGCTTGCCCCACGCGCCCCGGATGTACTCGAGAAACTGGCGCTCGGACTCGGACAGCGGCCGGTCGTAGCTGGTCACGAACAGGACGAGGTCGGCGCGCGGGACGAAGTCCTCCGTGAGCGCCTGGTGCTCGCGGACGATCGAGTTGGTGCCGGGCGTGTCGACGAGGGCGAGGCTCTCGAGGAGCGGGTGGTCGAGGTGCCGCTCGGTAAGGAACTCGCTCCGGCGGTGCGTCGCCTCGGCGTCGCCGTGGCGGAGGACCGTGATCTTGTCGGTCGTCGGGACCGGCCCCTCCTCCATGATCCGCCGCCCGAAGAGGGCGTTGACGACGGTCGACTTGCCCGCGTTGAACTCGCCGGCGACCACGAGCAGGAACAGCTCGTCGAGCGTCCGCGCGAGGTCGGCCAGGCGTCGGCGCGTGTCGTCGGGGGCGTCGGCCCGGTCGAGGAGGCCGCCGCGGTCGGCCAGGAGCGCGCGCTCGCGGTCGAGGAGGGCCTGGGCGGCGCGTGCGGGGGAGT
>JAAXJP010000482.1 GCA_012269805.1 Rubrivirga sp. | reverse complement strand
CCGCCCCGGCCCGGCGACGGCGCTCCTGCCGGTTCACCTTCCCCTCGCGGCGAGGTGGCGTGACGCCCGCCTCTCGCCCGCCCGCTCGGCGCGAGCCCGGCGCGATTCCTGTGGGGCGCGCCGTGTCCCCCGAGTCCCGACCGTCATGACCTCCCGCCCCCGCCTCCTCCTCGGGGCCTACACGTGCAACCCGACGCTTGGCTCGGAGCCGTTCGTCGGGTGGAACCGCGTGGCCCAGGCCGCCCGGTTCGGCGACGTCGACGTGATCCTCTGCGCCGAACCCGGCGAACTGGAGCTCCTGGCCGAGGCCGTCGAGTCGGAGGGCATCGCGGGCCGGGTCCGGTTCCATAACGTGCCGCACACGGCGGCCGAGCGGGCGTTCCAGCGGGTGCCGGGCGGCTTCTACCCGACGTACCGCCGGTGGCAACGCCGGGCGTTCCGCCTCGCACACCGCCTCCACGCCGAGCGGCCGTTCGACCTCGCCCACCAAGTGACGTTCTGCGGCTACCGCGAGCCCGGCGACCTCTGGCGGCTCGACGCCCCGTTCGTCTGGGGCCCGGTGGGGGGGACCCAGAACACGCCGGCCGCCTTCCTCGACATCGGGAGCCGGTCGATGGCCGTCACGGAGCGCGTCCGGACGGTCCTGAACGGCATTCAGCTCCG
The DNA here is from genome assembly GCA_012269805.1 of Rubrivirga sp. Taxonomy (GTDB): domain Bacteria; phylum Bacteroidota; class Rhodothermia; order Rhodothermales; family Rubricoccaceae; genus Rubrivirga. The sequence goes on along the minus strand of JAAXJP010000482.1, from coordinate 3,036 downwards.
AGGCCGGCGGGTCCGCCGGGCCGCCGAGGCGGCCGAGGTCCTGCTCGCGGCCAACTCGACGGGCAAGCGGGACCTGGAGCGGGCGACAGGCGCCACCGTCCGCCAACTCCTCGAGACCGGGACCGACGGGGTTGGCGAGGCCAAGCGGTGGGCCGATCGCGAGCCCGGCCCGTTCCGCCTGCTCTGGGCGGGCCAGTTGATCCCCACGAAGGGGCTCCGCCTCGCGCTCGCCGCCCTCGCTGACCTGCGGGAGGCCGCTCGGCACGGGGGGCCGGAGGTCGAACTGATCGTCGTGGGCGACGGGCCCGAGCGCGACCTCCTGACCGGCGTCCCGGACGTCGACTGGCGAGGGTGGATGCCGCGGGCCGAGCTCATCGAGCTGTACGCTCACGCCGACGCGTTCGCGTTCACGAGCCTCCGCGACACGTCGGGCAACGTCATGCTGGAGGCGCTCTCGGCCGGCCTGCCCGTCATCTACCTCGACCACCAGGGCGCCGCCGACGTCTGCTCGCCGTCCTGCGGCCGGCCCATCCCCGTTACGAGCCCAGACGAGGTGATCCGGTATCTCGTCGAGGCGGTGACGGCGCTCGCTTCCGACCCGGTCGGGTACGACCGGCGGAGCCGCGGGGCCATCGCCCGCGCGCGCGAGCTGTGCTGGCGGGCCAACGGCGACGCCGTCAACGCGCTCTATGCCGAGGTCCTCGGTCTCGACACCCCCCCGGGTGGGGACGGAGCAGCCCGCCCCGAAGCGGACGCGAGCCTGGCCGGCCTCCTCGACCGCTCCGCCCCTTCGCTGGAGGGCGAGCGTTGCTTGACCCCCTCGTGATGCCGACGCTCGCTCCTTCTCGCTCCGTTCGTGCGCCGTCCGATCCGGACGGGCTCCGGGACCGCCCCCTGACGGTCCTCCTCGTACACAACGTCTACCAGCAGCCGGGCGGGGAGGACGGCGTGTTCGAGCGGGAGGGCGCGCTCCTCGAGGAGCGCGGCCACCGGGTCCTCCGCTACGAACTCCACAACGACGCCGTCGAGGGGATGGGCCGGCTCGCGCTCGCCGCGCGGACGGTGTGGAGCCGCGAGGCCTACGCCGAGGTCCGCCGGATCGTAGAGGCCGAGGGGGTCGACGTCGTCCACGTCCACAACACGTTGCCGTTGGCGTCGCCGTCGGTGTTCCACGCGGCGCACGCGGGCGGGGCGGCGACGGTCCACACGCTCCACAACTTCCGGATGGTGTGCCCGGGGAACCTCCTGCTCCGCGCCGGCCGGATCTGCCACGACTGCGTGGGGAAGGCGTTCGCGGCGCCGGCCGTCCGCCACAAGTGCTACCGCGGGAGCGCGGCCGCGACGGCGGCCGTGGCGACGACCGTCGCGGTCCACCGCGCGGCCGGGACGTGGGACCGAGCGGTCGACCGGTACGTCGCGCTGAGCCAATTCGCGCGGGGTGTGCTGGCCGAGGGCGGGCTGCCCCTCCACCGGATCGCGGTCAAGCACAACGCCCCGGCGGGGAGGCCCATCGCGGGGCCGGGCGGCGAGCACGTCCTGTTCGCGGGCCGGCTCGCGACGGGGAAGGGGCTGAGCGTCCTGCTCGACGCGTGGGCCCTGGACCCGGCGCTCCCCACGCTCAAGGTGGCCGGTGACGGCGAGCTCGCCGGCCTCGTCCAAGCTGCCGCCGAGGCGGACGGTCGGATCGAGTGGCTCGGGTGGCTCGCCCCCGACGAGATGGCCCGGACGATGGCGACCGCCGGCCTCCTCGTCGCCCCGTCGATGTGGTACGAGGGCTGGCCGCTCGTGGCCGTCGAGGCCATGGGCTTCGGCACGCCCGTCGTGGCCACCGACCACGGCGCGTTCTCCGAGATGATCGAGGACAACGTGACGGGCCGGCTGTTTCCCCGCGGCGACGCCGCCGCGCTCGCCGCCGCCGTCCGCGACCTCACCGGCGACCCCGCCCGTCTCGACGCCATGCGGGAGGGGACCCGCGCCCGCTTTGCCGAGCGCTACTCCCGCGACGTCAACTACCGCCAGCTCCGGGCCATCTATGACGACGCCATCGCCGAGTTCGCCGCCGCCTGACGTGTCCACGCCCCGGATCGCGTTCGCCGTCCCGGTCTACAACGGGGAGCTCTACCTGCCCCGCGCGATCGAGGCGCTCCAAGCGCAGACCGAGCCGCGCTGGGTCGCCGTCGTGACCGACAACGCCTCGACCGACGGGACGGCCGACATCGTTCGCGCGGCGGCCGAGGCGGACCCGCGTATCCGCTACCAGCGCAACGAGACGAACCTCGGGGCGAACGGCAACTTCAACCGGTCGATGGCGCTCGCGCTCGACACCGGCGCGCCGTTCGTCAAGTGGGCCGCCCACGACGACGTCCCGCTCCCGGACTACGCCGCGCGCTGCCTCGCCGCGCTCGATGCCCGGCCCGAGGCGGTCGGCGCCCACACGGCGCTCCGCCTCGTCGACGACGCCGGCGCGCCGTACCGCTACGACGCCGAGGCCGGCGGCTTCCACGACGGCGACGGCGGCATCTGGGCCTGGACGCCCGACCCCCCGCGCGCGCTCGACGGGCCGGGCCCCGGCGCCCGGCTCCTCCGCTTTCTCCGCGACAAGCCGGGGCAGTGGCTGATCTACGGCGTCTTCCGCGCCGAGGCGGTCCGCCGGTCGCGGCCGTTCGCGATGCCGGGCGTCGAGGACGCCCTCTGCGCCGAGCTCTTGCTTCGCGGCCCGATCGCCTACCTCGACGCCCCGCTCTTCGAGCAGCGCCATCACGCTGGGAGCGCGCGCCACCTCTCGCGCCGTGACTACATCGAGTACGAGACGGGCGTCCGCCCGACCGGCCCCGTCCTCCCGTCGGCCGGCCGCGCCGTCGAGTTCGCGAGGGCGATCCAGCACGCGCCGCTCGCCGCGCCCGACCGGCTCCGGGCGTGGGCCGCGCTCGGCCGGTTCGCCTTCGGGCTCGGCCGGCTCCGGAACCTCGTCGTCCCCGGCCCGAACATGTACCTCGGCCTCGGGGCGGGTGGGGAGGACGTCGGTAGGGGGGGATG
>JAAXJP010000703.1 GCA_012269805.1 Rubrivirga sp. | reverse complement strand
CCCCGGTACCGCGCCTCCCACCCGCGCGCCTCCGAATGAACCGCCCCGTCTCCCTGCTGATCCTGCTCGCGGCCTGCCTCGTGGCCTGCGACAGCGCACCCCACGAGAACCCGCTCGACCCGAGGTCGGACCGGCCCGTGACGGCCGGGGCCGTCGCCGGTCAAGTCACGGGCGTGTACCCGCCGTTCCCGCGCCGGCCGGGCGTGCGCGTGAGGTTGCTCCCGACCGACGGGGGCGTGGAGCGTGTCACGACGACCGACTCTCGGGGGGAATACAGCCTGGAAGACATCCCGCGCGGACGCTACATCGTCCGGGTCGGAGGCGAAGGGTTGCGAACGGACTCCGTCGAGGTCGTCGTGGAAACGGCTACGCTGACGCAGGCGGACTTCCAACTCGACGAGGTCCCCCGCGTACTCGACCAGGCCGCCCAGACCGCCCGCGTCGACCGGCAATTCCCAAACTCCCCGCTCTACACCTTCACGGTCGAGGCGACCGTGACAGACCCCGACCGCCCCACGGATGTCAGCGAGGTCGCCGTCGTGTCGAGCGCCCTCGGCCTCCGGCTCCTTCTCAATCGGGACTCGACAGGGGCCTACTCGGGGACCTACGAGGAGGACGTCCTGCCAGAAGGGCGGATCCAGTCTCTGCTCGGGAAGCCGCTCCAGATCGAGGTGATCGACGTGTTCGGGAATGTCGGCGAGGGGCCAGCGTTCTCAGTCGCCCGCGTGATCGAGTCGGCGCCACAAGCGCTCCGGCCGAGCGGGTTGACGGTCGTGTCGACCCCCCAACCGCTCCTGGAATGGAGTGAGATCCTGCTGCCCTTCCCGTTTACGATCGAGGTCGAGGTGTTCCTCATCGACGGAGCCGGGATCCCCAACCAAGTCGTGTCCGCCACAGGGCTCGACCCGTTCGTGACGTCGTACGTGGTCCCCGAGCCGCTCGCGCCTGGGGACTACTTTTGGGTGCTTCGGGTGCGAGACCTCGAAGGGAACACGAGCCGGTCGCGGCAGGCTGGTTTTCGCATTTCGGAACCGACATGATTGGACCGCCGGCCGACGCTCAACACGTACTCGCGGCGCTCTCCGAGATCGCCGCGGCGCTGAACTCGGTGCGCGAGCCCGCCGCCGTGCTCGACGTCGTGCTCGACGCGGCGCTCGACGCGCTCGGAGCCGAACGAGGGTTCGTTCTGCTCGAGACGGAAGAAGGCGGGGGGGCCGCCCCTTTCGAGGTCCGCGCGCAACGGAACTTCTCGGGCGAAGAGCTCGACGGGGTCCGACCGCTCTCGACGAGCGTGGTCCAGGAGGTGCTCCGGACCGGCGAGCCGGTGCTCGTGTTCGAGGCGGGGGCGGACGAGCGCTACGGAGGCATCGAGAGCGTGGTGCTCCAGCACATCCAGTCGATCGCGTGCGTCCCGCTGCGGCTGCGGGGCAAGCAGATCGGGGCCGTGTACCTCGACGCCGTGAAGACCCGGGGGCGTTTCACCCGCGACCACCTGCCGTTCCTCAGGGCCGTCGCCGACCAGGCCGCCATCGCGCTCGACTCCGCCCGCCGCGAGGCCGCTCTCCGCGAGGAGAACCGCCGGCTCCTTGCCGAGGCCCGAAACCGCCATGGGTTCTCGGAGATCGTGGGCACGAGCCCCGCGATGGAGGCCCTGTTCGAAACCATGCAGCGCGTCCTCGACACGGACGCGACGGTCCTGATCGAGGGGGAGACCGGGACGGGCAAGGAGCTCGTCGCCCGGGCGCTCCACTACGAGGGTCCCCGGGCCGACGGCCCCTTCGTCGCCCTGTTCTGTGGGTCCTTGCCAGACGAGCTCCTTGAGAGCGAGTTGTTCGGGCACCGGAAGGGGGCCTTTACGGGCGCCGTAGCCGACAAGCGGGGACTCTTCGAGGCGGCCGATGGAGGGACGGTGTTTCTGGACGAGGTCGGCGACCTCAGCCCAAAGCTCCAGACGGCCCTGCTGCGGGTGCTCCAAACCGGGGAGGTCCGTCGCGTCGGGGACACGAGCGGCCGTCGGGTCGATGTCCGAGTCGTCTCGGCCACGAACCGCCCGCTCTCCGATCTCGTCGAGGACGGAACGTTCCGCGAGGACCTGCTCTACCGGCTGAACACGATCCAGGTCGAGCTCCCCCCCTTGCGCCAGCGGGGCGACGACATCGTGCTCCTCGCGACGCACTTTCTGGACCGGTTCGCGACGGGTCCCCGAGCGCACGTGAACACGTTCACGCCGGAGGCGCTCAGCGCGCTCCGGCGACACCGCTGGCCCGGGAACGTCCGGGAGCTGGAGGGCGCCATCGAACGCGCCGTCGTCCTCGCACGGGGCGCGCGCGTCGAGGCCGCCGACCTACGGCTCCCCGAGCCGGCGGCCGACGACGCGCTCCAGATCGCACCGGGCATGACCATGAAGGAAGTCGAGCGGCTGGCGGTCGAGCAGACCCTCGAGGCGTGCGAGGGGAACGTCTCGGCAACGGCACGGACCCTGGGGGTCTCCCGACGCTGGGTCCAGTACCGGCTCAAAGAGTGGGCGGAGGCCTGATCCCTCCCATGGACCCCGACGTGTCCCGCTCCTCATCCGGCCGACCCGCAGCAGGTTCGATCCCCCCCGCCGAGCCGCAGGTCCGCCCGTTCGCGGAGCTCGCACGGGGGCCGTTCGCGGCCGTGTACAAAGCGTTCGACGCGTCGAGCGGGTCGGTCGTGTTCCTCAAGCGGCTCCACGGGACCGCCCCCGAACAACGAGCCCGGTTTGCAGAAGAAGCACGCTTGGCGGCCACGGTGGACCACCCGAACGTGGTGCGCGTGCTCCACGCCAGCGAGGAGGCCCTGGTGGCGGAGTGGGTGGAGGGCGCCGACCTCAGCACGGTCCTCGCAGACGGGCCCCTTCCCGCTGAGCTGGCCACGTTCGTGGCCCGGGAGACGGCCCGGGGGCTGGCGGCCATCCACGAGGCGGGCGTGGTCCACCGGGACGTGGCCCCCGGGAATGTGCTGCTCGCGTCCGACGGAGGCGTCAAACTGACCGACTTCGGTCTGGCCTCTCACGAGGGGTCGCCCCACGACGACGAAGTCCGAGGCACGGTCGAGACGCTGGCACCCGAGGTCGTCCGCGGCGAGCCGGCCGACGTCCGATCCGACGTGTTCTCGTTGGGCGCCGTCCTGGCCCACATGCTCACGGGCCGGCCGCCGTTCGCCCGGGCCGACCGGTCCGCCACGCTCGACGCCGTGCTCCACGTGGACCCCGCGGCCGGGTTGGAGAACGACCCCCGCGTCCCGACCGCGCTGGCCGAGATCGTGGCCGCCCTCCTGTCGAAGGACCCGGCCGCCCGACCGTCCAGCGCCACGGAGACCGCCGAGCGACTCACGACGGCGCTCGATGCGTTGGGAGCCGTTGGCGCAGGCGAGCTGGCGGCCTACCTCGACGACCCGTCGGCCTATCGGTCTCCTCCCCGACTGCCGTCCGTCCCCGACGAGACGGCCACACGTGGCATGCCGGCCCCGGACCGGCCGCCGGCCGCCTCCCCCACCCGGCGGGGGTGGGCCATCGCGGGCCTCGCCGGCCTCGTCGCTGTCGTCGGGCTGGTCGCCCTGTCGCTGCGCCCCGACCCGCCGCCGACGGTTCCGGTCGCGGAAGAGCCTGCGGCGACGCTGCCCGTCGGGATCGCCCAACGGGACAGCCCCGACGAGGCCCCACGTTCGCCAGACCCCCCCTCCCC
>JAAXJP010000307.1 GCA_012269805.1 Rubrivirga sp. | reverse complement strand
CGTTGTAGACCGGGACGCCGTCGAGGAGCACGAGCGTCTGGTCGGGCGAGCCGCCCCGGACGTAGATCCCGGCCGTCCCCTCGGCCCCGCCGCGGACGCCGGGCAGAAACTGGACGGCCTTCAGGACGTCGGCCTCGCCCAGCAGCGCGGGCAGGCCGCGGACGTCTCTGCCGGTCAGCGCGACCTCGCCCATCTGGACGGTCTCCTCGGGCCGCTCGCCGACGCCATCCTCCGCCTCGACCACGACCTCGCCGAGCGCCTCGGGCTGGAGCGCGAGGTCGAGCCGGACGTCGGCGCGCGCGTCCACCACGCGCTCCTCCGCCGCGTAGCCGACGTACGACACCCGGAGGCGGACGGAATCGGCGGGGACGGGGAGGCTGTAGAAGCCGTACGCGTTCGTGGCCGTCCCGCGGCCCAGGTCGGGCGCGAACACGGACGCGCCGATCAGGACCTCGCCGGTCTCGGCGTCGGTGACGACGCCGCTCACGACGCCGCGTACGGGCTCCGCTGGCGGGCCGGCCGGCGGCGCGGCCGAGGCGGGGAGCGCGACGAGCGCGCACACGAGGAGCAGGACCATTCGGCAGGCCATCGGCAGCGGGGGGAGCGGCACGGCTCACCGCGAGCCGACGCGCCAACCTAGCCGGCGCATACGCAGACATGTGTGCACTTCTCGTGCCCCACCGATCCCTCTCCGTCCCCTACCCGTCTCGCCCCGGAAACCGCACCTCCGTCGTCGCTACGGCCCCGACGCGCCCGTAGCCGCCCTCGACGTTGAGCGGGAGGTCGGCCGGCTCGGCGAACGGGTTCTCGTCGAGCTCGAAGTTCGTCAGCTGGTACGCGTCGTAGAGCTCGGCCGTCATGGCCGTGACCTGGACGGTGACGGCGCCCGTGTCGAACTCGCGGCTCCCGACCGGTGCCGCCTCGATGACGAACTCGCGGGTCCGGCCGTCGAAGGCGTCGTCGGGGAACGTGACAAAGTGGATGGAGCTGCCGGCCTCGCGGGCGCCGGTCACGAGGATCGGGTCGCTCGTCGAGAAGTCGCTCCGGTACGCCTGGGGCCGGCCGAGCACGACGACCGTGTCGACGCGACCGCCGACGCGGCACTCGGACGCCCTGTACCGGTCGTACTCGCGGGTGATGGTGAGGCCGTAGCGGTCGCCGAGGCCGGGCGGGTCGGAGAGGCGGATGGCGAACCGGCGGCGGCCATCGGCCAGCGTCGTCGCCGTGGCCTCGACGACGGGCGCGGCGGGGACGGTCACGCGCGCCGTCGCGGGTGGGAGGTCCGGGAGCTCCGTCCGGAGCTCGACCCGGTCTCCGGGCTCGACGCGCACCGAGCCGCGGTAGACGCCGCACTCGAAGCCCTCCCCCCGCGTCAGCTCGACCTGGCCCGTCGCGGTGTTGCAACCGCCGGTCGTCGTCCGGTAGCACGTCCGCGGGATCGCGCGGAGCTCCTCGACCTCGGCGCCGTCGCGGACGAGGACGACGCGCCCGTCGACGCGGGACGGCCGCTCCACCAAGCCGACCCCCGCCGAGTCGACGGCGTACGGGTCGCGGCTCACGCTCAAGCGGACCTGCGCCGGCTGCCCCGCCGCCAGCACCGACCGCGCCACGATGCCGGCCTCGTGCGGCGGCGTCTCGATGTCGAGCGACGACGACAGGTCGCATCCACCGGCCGCCAGCAGGACGAGGAGCCCGGCCGCTCGCCGCGCCTCGGTCCCGAGGCGGAGGACGCGGAGGAGTCGTGGGAGAGCGGCGCGCATCGTCAGAACGCGAAGCGGTACGAGAGCGATGGGAGGATGGGGAACAGCGAGACTCCCACGAGCTGCTGGCGGGCCTCGCCGGTCTCGGGGTCGGTCCGCTCGTCGAGGAGCGTGACGAACGGGTTTTTCCGGTTGAGCGCGTTGTAGACGTTCAGCGAGACGCTGTGCGGCCGCGGCCCGCGCGCGAGATAGACCGTGACGCCGAGGTCGAGGCGGGCGTAGGCCGGCAAGCGGTGGCCGTTGCGCGGGCCGTAGGCCACCTCCGAGGCCGCCTGCGGGACCGACTGCGTCCAGTACGGGATCGAGCCCGAGCTGAGGAACGTGGCGTCGTAGCTCGCCGCCGGGAGCGTGACGGCGTCACCGGTCCCGTAGACCGCCGCGACCGACACGTCGAGCCACCGCATGAGGCGGGCCAGGACGACGGCCGAGACGTCGTGCCGGCGGTCGTAGCGGTAGGGGAACCACGCGCCGTCGGCGATGGCGCCGAAGCGGCGGTCGGTCTTGGCGAGCGTGTAGGCGAGCCACGCCGTGAGCCGGTCCGTCCGGTGCTCGACGAACCCCTCGAGCCCGCGGCTCCGCCCCTCGCCCGTGACCACGAGCTCCTGCCAGTCGTCGGTGGGCGTCGAGAAGGCCGCGCCGTCGCGGTAGGCCACGAGGCCGCCCATCGCCCGGACATAGCCCTCGACCGACCACGTCGTGCGGCCGGACCGCGACGAGCCCGCCAGCCCGGCGGCGACCTGCCACCCACGCTCCGGCCCGATGGAGTCCGCCGGGACCCAGAGGTCGGCGGGGAGGCCGATGCCGGCGCCCGTCGTGAGGAGGTGGACCGGCTGCTGCGTCACGGCCGCGCTCGCCTTGAGCGCCAGCCGCGGCCACAACGTGACCGAGGCGGCCAGCCTTGGCTCGACGGACGGGTAGAAATGGTCACCGGCGGCGTAGGCCGCGAGGTGGAGCCCGAGACCGAGCGTGAGCGGCCCCGCGCGCCATGTGTCGTCGACGTAGACGATGGCTTCGAGGCCGTCGGTGGCGCCACTGCCGAGCATCGTGTCTGCTGGGACGCCGCCGGCCGCGTCCTCGCCCAGGACCGAGAGCGCGCCGGGCGTGAACCGATGGCGCGTGAGGGCCGCGCCGAGGCGGAGCGTGTGGCCCTGTCCAGCCGCGAGGTCGACGTCGAGCCGCGCGCCGAGGTCGCGGATCCCGCTCCGGTAGCGGGCCGCCGCCGTCACTGGGCTCGGCCCGCCTCGGCCCTCGTCCGAGGTGACCTCCACGTCGAAGCCGTAGTCGCTGGCCGTCAGCGTGAGCGCGCCGAAGAGGCGCGGCGACAGGGCCCGCGTGTAGCGGAGGGAGCCCACGAGGGAGCCCCAGTCGAGCCCGCCGCCCGTCACGTTCTCGACGCCCGTCGCCGCGCAGTCGCCTGCCCCGCAGTCGATCTCCGGGTCGATAGCTGAGAACGCGAACGCGTCGCCGCCGCGGTACAGGCTGAGGTAGAGCCGGTCGCGGTCCGAGGGCCGCCAGTTCAGCTTGACGTTGAGGTCGTAGAACGAGAGGCTCGGGTCGATCCGCGCCTCGTCGCGCCGGGCCGCCCGCTCGTTGGCCCGGTCGATGAACGGGCCCGCCAACAGGTCGATGTGGGTCCGCCGTCCGGACACGAGGAGCGACGCCTTGCCCGGCACGATCGGCCCTTCCGCGAGGAGCGTTGTCGACAGCAGCCCGACCTGGCCCTGGACGCGGTGCCGTTCCATGTCCCCGTCGCGGAGGCGGACGTCGAGGACCGACGCCAGCCGCCCGCCGAACCGGGCCGGGTACGCGCCCTTCGTGAGCTCGACGCGGCTCACGGCGTCGGCGTTGAACGCCGAAAGGAAGCCGAACAGGTGGCTCGCGTTGTAGAGCGGCGTCCCGTCGAGGAGCACGAGCGTCTGGTCGGGCGAGCCGCCGCGGACGTAGAGCCCGG
>JAAXJP010000204.1 GCA_012269805.1 Rubrivirga sp. | reverse complement strand
GCGCCGACGGCCTCCTCCACCGATGCCCCGAGGCGGCCGACGTGGAGCCCGGCGCCCAGGGCCTCGGCGACGTCGAGCCGGCCGTGTACGGAGAGCAGGGCGTCGGGCCGCGCGGCCCGCACCGCCTCGGCGAGGGCTTGGGCCGCCTCGGCAAACGAGTGCGGATCGGCCTCGTGGTCGCGGAGCGAGACCCACCGCACGCCGGCCTCGACCAGTTCGACCGTCCGCTGGCGGATGTCCTCGGCCGAAAGCTCGACGCGCCCCGAGGCGAACCCGTCCGCGATCAGCAAGAGTCTCGGGACGGGTTTCTGCGGGCCGGAATCGTCCGCCATGCCGCTACTCGTCGACCTCGACGCGACCCGCGTCGGGCGTCGAGGCCTGGGCGTAGAGACGGCGGGGGATCCGCCCGGCGCCGCGGGCGAGGCGGCCGGCGGTCACGGCGTGGCGGATCGCGGCGGCCATCTGCGCCGGGTGCTGGGCCCCCGAGACGGCGGTGTTGAGGAGCACGCCGTCGTAGCCGAGCTCCATCGCCCGCGCGGCGTCGGACGCCGTCCCGATCCCGGCGTCGACCACGAGCGGGACGTCGGGCAGCAGCTCGCGGATGATCCGGAGCGCGTACGGGTTGACGAGGCCCATCCCGCTCCCGATCGGGGCAGCCAGCGGCATGACGGCGGCGCAGCCGAGGTCGGCCAGCTTCCGGGCCGTGATCGGGTCGTCGCCGCAGTAGGCGAACACCTGGAACCCGTCGGCGACGAGCTCCGAGGCGGCCTTGAGGAGCTGGACGGCGTCGGGGTAGAGCGTCTCGTCGTCGCCGATGACCTCGAGCTTGACCCAGTCGGTCTCGAGGGCCTCGCGGGCGAGCTGGGCGGTAAAGACGGCCTCGCGGGCGGTGTAGCAGCCGGCCGTGTTGGGGAGCAGCCGGAGGCCGCGCCGGCGAAGCGCGCCGAGCAGCGTCTGCCCGTCCGCGCTCGCGTCGAGGTCGACGCGCCGGACGGAAACGGTGACGACCTCGGCCCCGGAGGCGTCGACGGAGTCGAGGAGCGACTGGAGGCTCGGGTAGCGGCTCGTCCCGAGCAGCACGCGGCTCCCCACCTCGGCGCCGCCGACGGTCCACCGATCGGCGGGCGCGTCGAGCGTGGCGGGCTCGGCGTTCGGAGTCGTCATCCTCCTTGCGAGGCCGTGATGATCTCGACGCGGTCGCCGTCGCCGACGGTCTCGTCGGCCCACCGCGAGCGGGGCACGACGCGGTCGCCCACGGCGACGGCGACGCCGGGCTGGCCGGGGTCGCGGCCGAGGTGGCGCAGGAGAGCGTCGAGGGCGATCGGGGCGGGCACGTCGCGGGGCTCGCCGTTGATGCGGAGCGTGGGCACGAGAGGGCGGTGTGCGTGTCAGAATCGGCGCGGCGAGAACGGGGCGAGGACCGGCGCTGTTTCACCCACGCCGTCGATGAGTCGGTCGACCTCGGTGGCGACCTCCTCGGCCGTGACCGGCGCCAGCAGCACGCCGTGGCGGTAATGGCCCGTCGCGTAGACGACGCCGGGCTGCCGGCCTCTCCCGAGGAGCGGGGCGTGGTCCCGCGACGCCGGCCGGTGCCCGACCCAGGTCTCGACGAGCTCCATCTCCTCCACGCCCGGCACGACCTCGACGGCGCCCTCCAGCAGCCGGTACACGCCGCCCGCCGTCACCCGGGGGTCCGTCACGCCGTCCTCGCTCGTCGCGCCGACAACGAGGCGGCCGTCCGCCTTCGGGACGAGGTAGGCGTCGGGGCCGCGAACGACGTGTCGGAGGTCGAGCCCGCGCTCGGGGTCGAGCCGGAGCGCGAGCGCCTGCCCCTTGACGCCCCGGACGGGCGGGGCGGGGGCGAGCCCGCCGAGCGCCGAGCTCCCCACGCCGGCCGCCAGGACCACGACCCGCGCGACCACCTCGGAGCCGTCCCCGAGGCGGATCCGGGGGGCCTCGGCGTCGGGCTCGACACGGACGACCGGAGCCCCCTCGCAGAGGGCGGCGCCGGCCGACCGGGCGGCGAGGGCCAGCGCCTCGACGACCGCGCGGTGGTCGACCTGGTGGTCCTCGGGCGAGTACACCGCGCCGGGCAGGCGGGGCGACAACAGAGGTTCGAGATCGACGGCCTCGTCGCCCGACAGCCACTCGACTGGAGCGCCCTGCTCTTCTTGGAACCGGAAGAGCCGCCGGAGCGCGTGGAGGCTGTCGCGGTCGTCGGCGACGACGAGGGTGCCCGCGTCGCGGTACCCCACGTCGCGGCCGCTCGCGGCCTCGAGGCGACGCGCGAAAGCGGGCCACCGGGCGAGGCTCTCGCGGCCGAGCGCGTACAGGTCGAGCTCCTCGAACCCAAGCTCGGCCGACGGCGCCAGCATCCCGGCCGCCGCCCACGACGCGCCCCGCCCGACCTGCTCGCGCTCCAGCACGGTGACGCGCCGGCCCCGCTCCGCGAGTTCCCAGGCGACCCCGAGGCCGGCGATCCCGCCTCCGATGACGACGACTTCTGGGGAGAACACGGGGCGCGAGACGGGCGGATCTTGGGTCTCGAAAGCTACCCGCGGCCGCCCCCTTCCCTCTCTCGTTTCTCCTTTCCTCATGACCGACCGTGCTGACGTCGTGGTCGTGGGCGCGGGCCTGGCCGGTGCCTGCGCGGCGCTCGTCCTGAGCCGGACCCGACGCGTCGTCGTGGTCGAGGCGGATGGACCGGCCGCAGGCGCCAGCGGCGCCGCGGCCGGGCTCGCGAACCCGTTCATGGGCCGGGCCGCCAAGCCCGCCTGGCGATTCGACGAGGCGCTCGACGCTCTCGCCAAGCTCGCGGCCGAGGCGGGAGACGGGCTCTTCCGGCAGACCGGCATTCTCCGCCCGGCCACGTCGGGGTCCCAGACCGAGCGATTCCGGGAGCGTGCCGCTGCGCACGCCGACCTGGAGTGGCTCTCCCCCGCTGCCAGCGCCGAGCGGTGGCCCCTCGTGCGTGCGGAGCGCGGGGCACTCGTGGTACGGAAAGGCGGATCCGTCGACATTCCGGCGTTCGTCGGGGCCGCCCTCCGCAGGGCCGAGGCCCGCGGGACTGCCGTCGCTCGCGCCCGCCTCGTGGGGTGGGAGATGGGATCGAGCGGGATCGATGCAATAACGGATCGTGGGCGGATCCTCGCGTCCCACCTCGTCCTCGCTCTCGGGGACGGCGCGCGCGCGCTCCCGCCGCTGGCCGGCCTCCCGCTCCATCGCGTCAAGGGGCAGACGGTCCGCCTCGGGCGCCCGCGGGGCCTCCCCGCCGACCACCCCGCCGTCGCCGGTGCGGGCTACGCCGTGCCCAGCGAGGCGGGCGTGGTCGTCGGCTCGACCTTCGAGCACGACTTCGCGGACGCCGCCCCCGCCCCGGCCCTCGACGCCGAGCTGGCCGCCAAGGGGTCCGCGTTGCTGCCGGTCCTCGACGGCGCCCCGGTCCTCGACCGCCGCGCCGGGGTCCGGCTCACGATCCCCACGTCCGTCTCGTCGCGCCGGCTGCCACTGGCGGGACCGCTGCCGGGGCACCGGGGCGTGTGGGTGCTGACCGGGCTCGGTGCCAAGGGCCTGCTGACGGCGCCGCTCATCGCCCGCCGCCTGCCGGCCGCGCTCGACGGCGTCGTCCCGATGCCAACGGAACTGTGGCCCCTCGGCCGCATGTAGATCCGACACAGGAACCGCTTCCGCCTTGTCGAGCGGCGCGAGCCCCC
>JAAXJP010000260.1 GCA_012269805.1 Rubrivirga sp. | reverse complement strand
CCCCCCGCCCTCCCGATGATCGACCTCGACCTACTCCGCGACGACCCCGACCGCGTCCGCGCCTCGATGGAGGCCAAGCGGATCGGCGACCCGTCCGCCGTCGACGCGGCGCTCGACGCGGACCGCCGCCGACGCGAGGCCGTGACCGAGCTCGACGGGCTCCGGCAGCGTCAGGGCGAACTGGGCCGCCAGATCGGTCCGCTCATGAAGGCCGGCCAGCGCGACGAGGCCGCGCCGCTCCTCAAGGAGTCGAACGCGGTGAAGGCTCAGGTCAAGGAGCTGGAAGACGCGGTCCGGGACCTCGACGCGGCGCTCCGCGACGCCATGCTCGCCATCCCCAACCCGATCCACGCGAGCGTGCCGGTCGGCGGCGAGGACGCCAACCGGGTCGAGATGGAGTGGGGCGACACGCCCACCTTCGACTTCGAGCCCCTCCCCCACTGGGAGTTGGCGGAGCGCCACGGGCTCGTCGACTTCGAGCGCGGGGCGAAGGTGACCGGCGCCGGCTTCCCGTTCTACGTCGGCAAGGGCGCGCGCCTCCAGCGGGCGCTCGTCACGCTCTTCCTCGACCTCGCCACCGAGGCGGGCTACACCGAGGTCCAGGCGCCGATCCTCGTCAACGAGGACTCGGGCATTGGGACGGGCCAGCTCCCCGACAAGGAGGGGCAGATGTACCACGTCACCGGCGACGACCTCTACCTCGTCCCGACCGCCGAGGTCCCGCTCACCAACTACCTCCGCGACGAGATCCTCGCGCCCGACGCCCTCCCGATCAAGCTCACCGGCTACACGCCGTGCTTCCGCCGCGAGGCCGGGAGCTATGGGAAGGACGTCCGCGGGCTCAACCGGCTCCACCAGTTCGACAAGGTCGAGCTCGTCCGCTTCTGCCCGGCGGAGGAGAGCTACGACCACCTCGAGGAGCTGCTGGCGGACGCCGAGCGGGCCGTCCAGGCCCTCGGCCTCCCCTACCGGCGGCTGACGCTCGCCTCGGGCGACCTCGGCGTGACGCAGGCCAAGACGTACGACCTCGAGGTCTGGAGCGCCGGTCAGGGCCGGTGGCTCGAGGTCTCGTCGGTCTCGAACTTCGAGGCCTACCAGGCGCGCCGCGCGAACGTCCGCTACCGGCCGGCCGAGGGCGAGAAGCCGCAGTTTGTCCACACCCTCAACGGGTCCGGCCTGGCGCTCCCGCGGATCGTGGCCGCGCTCCTCGAGAACGGCCAGCAGGCCGACGGGTCGGTGGTCCTGCCGGACCGGCTGGCCGCCGTCGCCGGGTTCGACCGGATCGGGTAGGCGCTCCGCCTCGGCGCCGAGGCGGGCCCCGCTGTCCGGGCCGACCTCACCAAAGCCTCAGGTCAACGGGGTGTACCCATCCCCGGGAGAGCTTTCGCCAGGGCGATACTCACCGATCCCCTCGGGCGACAGCCCAGCCCCGATGGACCGCCGCACGTTCCTCCGCCCGCGTCGCCGCCACGCGCCGGCCCCTCCGTTCGAGGTGCTCCCGGGCGTGTTCGACGACGGCACGTACGTCCGGTGGGATTACGCCGCCGCCCGGCCGTCCGCCCCGGCCTCGGCGCGGACCACGGCCCGGTCACCTCTCCCCGCCTCCGCCGACCTCTCGCCATACGTGCCCAGCGCGGAGGCCCCCTGGGACGCGCGACGCGCGCGACACCTCCTGCGCCGGACCGGCGTCGCGGCGACGCCCGCTGCCGTCGAGATGGCCCTGTCCGCCTCCCCCATCGGAGCGGTCGACGCGATCCTCGACGGGGCGCTCTCACGCGGCCCCACCCCGAGGCCCCCGTGGTACGACGAAGTCCCGCCCCACTGGTCCGAGCCCGCGGCCGTCCGGGAGGCGTACCAGGACGCAAACTGGCAGTGGCACGACGCGTGGCGCGACGACATCCTGCGCGACCTCATGGGCGTGGACGACCCGGACCCCCTGGAGGAAGCCTCGCGCGCGTTCCACCACCGGATGACCGTCCTGTGGCACGACCACTTCGTCACCCACTTCGAGAGCTACGTGCTCTCGCCGTGGCTCGCCCGGTACTGGAGGACGCTCGAGCGGCACGCCTTGGGCAACTTCCGCGCGTTCGTCCACGAGGTCGGGCTGAGCCCGGCCATGCTCGTCTACCTCAACGGGGCCGACAACCGGGCCGAGGCGCCCAACGAGAACTACGCCCGGGAGCTGTTGGAGCTGTTCACGACCGGGATCACGGGCCCCGACGGGTCGCCGAACTACTCCCAGGGCGACATCGCCGAGATCTCGCGGGCGCTGACGGGCTACGGCGTCGACGTCTACGGGCAGACCGACACGCCGCTCGAGGCCGTCTTCGTCCCGGACTGGCACGACGACGGGGAGAAGACGATTCTCGGCCAGACCGGGCGCTGGGGCTACGACGACGTGGTCCGGATCGTCTTCGAGGAGCGGGCGCCGCAGATCGCCCACCGCATCGCGTCGCGGATCTACCGCGAGTTCGTCTACGACGTGCCCCACCCGCTGGTCGTGGCCGCCCTCTCGGACCGGATCCTCGCCGACGACTTCGTGATCGAGGGCGCCGTCCGCTCGCTGCTCCAGAGCGCGCACTTTTTCGACGCCGCCACGCTGGGCGCGCGCGTTCGGAGTCCGCTCGAGCACAACACGGGGGTGTACCGCGAGGTCGGCGCCCGGCCCTCCCCGGACAACGACTTCTTGGGGGCCATCTGGTGGATGATGCACCTGGCCGGTCAGACCCTCTTCGAGCCGCCGACGGTGGCCGGCTGGCCCGGTGGGCGCGACTGGCTCGACACGAGCCGGCTCGCCACACGCTGGGAGTACACGTCGTGGGTCCAGTGGTGGAACGTCGACTACCGCGCCCTCGCCCTGTCGATGCCGGAGCCGTTCGACGCCGCCGCGCTCGCCGCCGACCTCGCCGACGCCCTCCTCGGCGTCCCGCTCGCCGAGGCCGACACGGCCGGGCTCACGGAGCTCCTCCTCAACGGGCTCCCGCCGTACGAGTGGAACCCCCTCGAGGCCAGCGCGGCGAGCCGGATCCGAGGCCTCGTCGCCCACCTGCTTCGCCTTCCCGAGTTCCAGCTGAGCTAGCGATGTGCCACCACCCGACGGGCCGCGCCATCGCCCTGGAGCACGGCGCCGCCCACGACCACGACCACGCCGCCTGGACCCGGCGCGACTTCCTTATCCGCGCGGGGCTGGCCGCCCTCGGCGGGGCCGTCGCCGTCGGCGGGGCGCCCGTGCGCGCGATGGCGCCGACGTCGCTCGTCTCCGCGCTCAGCCGGGTCGAGACCGAGCGGGTCCGCGTCCTCGTCCAACTCCAGGGCGGAAACGATGGGCTCAACACGGTGGTCCCCTACCGGAACGACCTCTACGGGGCCGCTCGGCCGACCCTCGCCCTCGGTAGCCGGGATGTGCTGGACCTCGACGGCGACCACCGCCTCCACACCGCCCTCTCCCCCCGCCCGCCGCGGGGAGCACGCCGCTGATCTCCATGGCCGGGCCGGGGCCTGCGCGCAGGTTCAGCTCGGTCGCGGCATGCGCGGTGGTGCCCGCCTGTGCGGTCTCGGCGCTGGCGGTGGTCTCGGTCGACGTCTCCGTGGTCGCGGTCTGGGCGAAGGCCGGCATCGCGGCCACGAGGGCGGCGGCGGTCGTCATCAGAAGCGATTGCTTGGTCATGTCAGTTCCATTCTCTGTGAACACCGATCTTCCGACCGGCGATTGCACAAAGAA
>JAAXJP010000313.1 GCA_012269805.1 Rubrivirga sp. | reverse complement strand
CGGCGTCGAACCGAAGGTCGGCGTCAGCCAAGCCGGCGTGCCGGTCGCCGGCGTCGGTCTCGACGGCCCACCCGCGCCCGTCGCGCGTGAGCCGGGCGACGCGCGTCTCGAGGCGGAGGTCGAGGCCCGGCGCGGCCTCCACCAGACGGCGGCCGAGGCCGGCGATGCCGTCGGCGAGCGTCCACCGCGCCGAGTCCCGGCGGGCCTCGGCGGGGTGGAGCGTGCCGGCGTCGTCGAACGGCCACACGGCGCCGTCGATCTCGACGAGGTCGTCGCCGAGGAGCTCGCGGAGGTAGCGGCCGACCTCGCTGTCGGGGTCTGGGCCGAGGTACTGCGCGCCGTGGTCGTAGCGCCAGCGGAACGGCGTGTGGTCCTCGGCCAGGGCGGGCTGACCGGGCGCGTCGCGCCAGCGGGTGGCGGCGCGGCCCGACACCCCGCGGCTCTTCTCGAAGACCGTGACGTGGGCGTCGGGCGACAGGGCGTGGGCGGCGGCGAGACCGGCGGGGCCGGCGCCGAGGACGGCGAGGCGCATGCGTGCGGAGGCGGGGCCGGCGGTCCACCGGAGGCCGCCGCCGCGGTTCCGCTACACCGCGGGGTCGGGGACGGCCGGACCCGGGCGGGCCGAGGCCGGCGACGAGGCCGACCGTGAGATGTAGGTGCCGCCACCGGGCGGGTCCTCGTCCCACGTGCCCTCGACGGGTGCCGGTGGCGCGAGGGCCACGCCGCGCGTCCGGGCCTGGATGGCGCGCGCGACGGCCTCCCGGAGGTCCGCCCGCGCATACGGTTTGGTCAGGTAGGCGTCGAACCCGGCCGCGAGGAACCGCTCGCGGTCGCCGGGCAGCCCGTAGGCCGTGACGGCCACGATCGGGAGGTCGGCGAACGCCGGCTGGGCCCGGAGCTCGCGCATCACGTCCTCGCCTGAGATCGACAGGCCGAGGTGGATGTCGAGGAGCAGGACGTCGGGGCGATCGGTGCTGAGGGCTTCCAGGGCCGCCTCGCCGTCGCCCGCCGTCGCCACCTGGAACACGTCGGCGAGGGTGTGGACGGCGATCTCGCGGGCCTGCTCGTTGTCGTCGACGACGAGGACGAGGGGGCGGTCGTCCGCCGCTTCGACGCCCGAGGTGAGGGCGGGGAACGAGACCGTGAACTCGGTCCCGACCCCCTTCTCGCTGTCGACCGTGATCACGCCGCCCATCCGTTCGACGAGCTGGCGCGAGAGGGCGAGCCCGAGGCCGGCCCCCTCGTACTTCCGCCCGGCCCCGGTCGACTCCTGCTCGAACTCGCCGAAGATCCGGGGCAGGAACGCCTCCTCGACCCCGATGCCCGTGTCGCGGACGAGGAGGAGCGTGCGGGGGCTCCCGCTCCGGTCGGTCCGGACCTCGATCGTGACGCGCCCCTCGTCGGTAAACTTGATGGCGTTGCCGATGAGGTTGTGGAGAACGCGGACGACGGCGGCCTCGTCCGCCGTGACGGCGTGCTCGCCGGGCTCGACCTCGGCCCGGATCTCGAGCCCGCCCTCGCTCGCCGCCGGGCCGAACATGTCGGCCGCCTCGCGCGCGAGGTCGCCGAGGTCGACGCGCTCTTCGACGAGCCCGCCGCGGCCGGCCTCGAGGCGGGCCAGGTCGAGGACCGAGTTGAGCGTGTCCATGAGCCGGCGCCCGCTCCGCGCGATGAGCCCGACGAACTCGCTCTGCGTCTCGTCGGTGACCTCCTCGGCGAGCACGTCCGAGAAGCCGAGGATGGCCGTGAGCGGCGTCCGGATCTCGTGGCTCATGTTGGCCAGGAACGTGCTCTTGAGCGCGGCGACCTCCTCGGCCTGGCGCTTGGCCTGGACGAGGACGGCCTGCGCCCGCTTCCGCTCGGTCACGTCGCGGAGGTTGAGCACGAGGCCACTGACGGCCGGGTCGTCGTAGAGGGCCGTCGCGGCGCCCTCCACGAACACGTCGTGGCCGTCGGTGTGGCGGAGCCGGAGCTCGACCGAGGCCGACGGAGCGCTCCTGCGGGCCTCGGCCAGGAACGCCTCGGCCCGGTCACGGTCGCTGGGGTGGACGAGGTCGACGAGCGCGGTGTCGAGGAGGCTCTCGGGGCGATGCCCCAAGAGCGGCCCCACGGCCGGGCTGACGTAGGTGAACCGGTCGGCCCGGTCGGCCACGACGACCACGTCGGACGAGCGTTGGACGAGCGCCTTGAACCGGGCCTCGCTCCGGTGCAGCGCGATCCGCGCCTCCCGCTCGGCCGTCACGTCCTCGACGGCGCCCTCGTAGAACATCGGCTGGCCGTCGGGGTCGAACGCGACGCGCGCGTCGATCCGGACGTGGCGGACGTCGCCGTCGGGTCGCCGCCAGCGCGTCTCGAACCCGCGCACGAACCCCTCGCGGTGGATCGTGTCGCGGAAGCGGTCGCGGTCGACGCGGTCGACGTAGAAGTCGATGGCGTTGTAGGCCCGGGCCGCCTCGGGCGAGGGCGCGCCGATGAGCCGGGCCAGCGTGGCGTTGGCGAGGAGGACGCGCCCGTCCGGGGCCGACCGGTACATCCCGACCGGGATGTGGTCGAACAGCGAGCGGTACCGCTCCTCCGAGGCCCGAAGCGCGGCGTCGAGCCGCGTGCTCTGCCCCTCCGCCTCGACGAGCGCGTGGCGCGTGTGCTTGGCGTAGAGGACGCCGGCCGTGGCCGACAGCGCCGACCCGACCGTGACCATCACGATGGCGTAGCCGGCGGCCTCGTCGGGCGTCGAGAACGGCTCGGGCGCGAGGCCCACCACGTCGAGCCCGAACAGGACGAGCGCGCCCGTCGCCCCGACGGCCGCGGCCACGGTCGCGAGGCGAGCGCCCGAGGTGAGCGCGCCCGCGAAGGGGGCCAGCATCACGAGCGCGAGCGCGGGGTCGCGGATCCCGAGGTCGACCGACGCCTGGAACACGGGCGTCAGGGCCAGCAACAAAGCGAGGACCCACGCCGCGGCCTCGACCTGCCCGCCCCACCGGACCACCGCGAGCGCCGCCGAGATGGCCACGACGGCGACGGCCACCTCGATCAGCGGCAGCATCGGGACCTCGCCGAGGATCAGCGTGACGGCGAGGATGGCGTGCGCCAACAGCCCGAGCCACCCCTCCACCACGACGATCCGCGCCTGGCGGATGCCGCGCGGCCCCTCCGGCATCCGGTCCGGATCGATCCATCGGTCGATCCATCCGGCCACGCGGCGAGACGGCGGATGGGGGGAGATCGGCGTCATGCGGGGAGGATTCGTAACGCGCTGGACGCCTGAAGCGCTCAACGGAGGGACACGGGGGGTATCGGCGCTTCGTGCACACTCTGTACCGAAGCTCGGGGTCGGCCCTATTCCCAACCCCCACGGCCGGCCCCGTGTGGGGATTCTGGGGAGGAGGGACGCCGGGGGGCGGCGCTAGCTTCGCCGCCTGCGGGTTGGTCTCGCCCCGCGCCGCCCTCCATGACGCTCCCCTTCGCTCTCGCCCGCCGGTTCGTCGCCGGACAGACGCTCTCGGAAGCGCTTCCCGCGCTCGACCCGCTCCTCGACGACGGCCGGTTCGTCACGCTCGACCTCCTCGGCGAGGACGTCACGGACCGCGGCCGCGCGGCCGCCTTCGCCGACGTCTATGCCGACCTCGTCGGCCGGCTCGCCGACTACCGGGACGCGCGCGGCGCGGCGCCCGAGACGGTCGGGATCTCGATCAAGCTGTCGATGATCGGGCAGGTCGTCGACCGGG
>JAAXJP010000281.1 GCA_012269805.1 Rubrivirga sp. | reverse complement strand
CGAGGTGGCCGCCCACCCGCCCTCCGCCGCGGTCAGCCTGGCGCGGGCCGTGGTGACGACGGAGCGGCGGGCGGTCGGGCTCGGCCCGACCGAGGGCTCCGTCTACTGGCGCGCCCGCGCCCGCAACACGCGGGGGGCCGGGCCGTGGTCGGAGCCCGCGGCGTTCACCGTGACCGGGTCGACCTCGGCGGACGGGACGGCGGCTGGAGCGCTGGCGTTGGCTCCGCCGCGCCCGAACCCCGCGTCGTCCGTGACCACGATCGCGTACGCCGTCCCCCGCGGTGGGGACGTGCGCCTCGACGTGGTCGACGTGCTCGGACGCCACGTCGAGACGCTCGTGGCCGGGCCCATGCCGGCCGGACGGCACGCGGCGACGTGGGACGTCTCCTCGCGCGCGCCGGGCACGTACTTCGTCCGCCTCCGGTCCGCCGAGGGCTCGTCCGTCCGGCCTGTCCTCGTCGCCCGGTAGCACCGTCGGCCGCCCCCCGCCCGCCACGTGCGAGGCCCAGTCGGGCTACGACTTTGGGCGACCGGCCACGGCCGGCGTGTAAGGGGGGTACGGACGCGGAGCGGTCTATGCCACAACGGGATCCGGTCAACGGCCCGCGGGGCTCCTCCGCGCGGACGCGGATGTCGGCCGCGTAGTACGCAGGGCATTGGCGGCCCCGGGGTCACGCCCGCACGAGGCAGATTTCGGCCCACCGCGTCGTGTACCGCGGGCTCATCCGCTCCCGCCGCATCTCCCACCTCGGGGCCTCGGCCGACCCGTCCCGCGTCTTCCGCAGGGCGCTCGGCGGCCCCATCGACCCGAACGCGACGGCCCGCTTCCCGAACCGCCGGTTGCACGCGTCGAGCGCGTCCATGAGCCGGCCCTGGGCTGCCGTCCACTCCGGCGTCCGCTTGGGCGCCCCGTCCTCGGCCCCGAACAGCGCGCCCTGCTCGGTCCCCGCCGGCCTCAGCTCGCCGAGGACGACGCCGGCCTTCCGGTACCGGTACGGCCGGCCCCGCTCGTCGGCCGCGACGTACGCCTCACCGAGGCCGAGGAGCGCGGCCCGGATGAGGTCGGGCGTCCGCGCCGAGGCGACCGTGAGCTCGCGCTCGACCCACCCCGTCCGGTGGGGCCCCGGCCCGAAGCCCTTGGTGGTGCAGAGCGCGCCGACCCGGCCGGCCACGAGCCCCTCGGCCCTGAGCTTCTCCGCCGCCCGCGCCGCGTGGGTCGCCACGGCCCGCCGGACCGTCTCGACGTCCTCGACCGGCTCGCCGAAGCTCCGGGAGCGGACCATCGTCTTCCGCTCCACGGGCCCGTCGCCGTCGCGGACGCACGCCGTGCCCCGGAGCTCGTGGACCGTCCGGAGGAGGACGACGTTGAACCGCTGCTTGATCACGCCGTCGGGGGCCTCGGTCAGCTTCGCCGCCGTCGAGTACCCGAGCGCCCGGAGCCGCTGGCCCCACCGGCGCCCGACGCCCCACACGTCGCCGACGTCGAGCTGCGCCAGGAACACCTCCCGGTCGGGGTGGCCCCAGAAGCAGACGACGGGCTCGCCGCCGCCCTTGAGGAGCGTCCGGGCGTACTCCGAGGCCGCCTTCGCGAGCGTCTTCGTCTCGGCCACGCTCACGCGGACGGGGATTCCCGTCCACCGGAGCACGCGGCGCCGGATCTCGCGGGCCGTCGCCTCGGCGTGCTCGCGGAGCGCGTCGCCGGTCCGGCCGCCGGTGGGGAGGTGGACGAACGCCTCGTCGATCGAGTACGGGACGACGTGGGGCGAGACGGTGAGGAGCGTGTCGAAGACGCGCCGGCTCATGTCCCCGTAGAGCGTGTAGTTGCTGGAGAACACCCGGGCGCCCATGTCGGCCAGGTCGCGGCGGCACTTGAAGAACGGCTCGCCCATCCTCACGCCGGCGTCTTTGACCTCCTGGCTCCGGGCGATCACGCACCCGTCGTTGTTCGAGAGGACGGCGACGGGGACGCCGATCAGGGACGGGTCGAAGACGCGCTCGCACGAGACGTAGAACGCGGAGCAGTCGACGAGGGCGACGAGGCGGCGGGGAGGCGGAGCACGGCGGCCAGCGCTGTCGCTGACTAGCAGGGGGTGGGACACGGTCCGGAGCAGAGGAGTCCGGGGAACGTCGGCGTACCCGTGTGCCATCCCGAATGGCACCGAGCCGTGACCGTCCGTCAGAACTCGGTTCCTCGCCGGCCTGACGGCGAACCACCGGGCTAAACCGGGGAGTCGGTCGGGTCGATACCCGCCACAAGGCGTCGTCCGCTCTCGCCCCCGGCGGTTTCGCCAGTAGGGGGTGTCGCGGCCGGAAACCCCATCGCCGTCCTGGTCGGCCGCCGTGAGGGCGGCCCACGACGACCCTGTTGGGAACGAACCTGCCCCTCCCCCACATGCTAAGATCCTTGAGGGCCACGACCGCCCTCGCGCTGCTCGTCGGGCTCGCCGCGTGCGACAGCCAAAACGGCGCGGCCGGCCCTCCCCCGCTCGCCGATCGGTCAGGGCCGGCCACGTTCGCGGGCGCCGTGTTCGCGGGCGCCGCGACCACACCGCTCCCCGGCGCGAAGCTCTGGGTCGTCGGCGAGGCCGACACCGTCTACACCGAGCGAGACGGCTCGTACTCGCTCTCTGTCTGGGCCGACAGTACGGGACAGACGTTCGCCCTCTCTGCTACGGCCGACGGGTACGAGCCGCTCCAGGTCGTCGTGCCGGCCGCCGTCGGTGAGGCCGTCCCCGTGCCCGACCTCGTCCTGGTGAACCCCGTCCTCGAACGGGTCACGGGCGAGTACGCCCTCTCCGAAGTCGTGTTCGACCCGGACACTCAGGCCCTCGCCCCGGCGGAGGTCAGCTCTCGCCTCGACGCGGCCAGCTCCGCGTTCCGGGTGTTCGGCGACGGCAGCGCCGAGCTCTCGGTCCGCTTCGCCGACGGCGCGGCCCAGCGAGTCGGACTCCGGGTGTCCGCTTTGCTCTCGTCCGCGACGTTCAACGCGGAGGGGGACCGCGACGGGGACCTTCTCGCCGCGCTTCTCCTCCCGCCCACCTTCACTCTCCGCTACGAGGGCGACCGGGCGAGGGTACTGGAGGGCTCGCTCGCCCTGAGCGGCGTGGACCTCGAGGCGTTCGACCCCGAGGCCTACCGGGACCAAACGAGCGTCCGAGGGACGCTGACGGTCCGGCTCGACCGGCGCTAGGCCACACGATCATTCCGAGGAGCCCGCGTCCGATGACGGCCGGACGCGCTCGGGCCCTCCGGCGCGTCGCCTAGGCCGCGACGCGCCGGAGCCCCTTCCCAACGGGCAGGTGGAACCCGACGTGGCTCGTCACGACGCCCCACACGACGAGGTCCTGCCCGTCGCAGAGCTCGATCGCCGGGTGGTCCGGGTTCGCCGCGAGGAGGACGACCCGGTCGCCCCGCCGGACGTACCGCTTGACCGTGAGCTCGCCGTCGACGGCGGCCACGACGACCATCCCCGACTCGGGCTCGATGGCCCGGTCGACGACCAACACGTCGCCGTCGCGGATCCCCTCGTCCCGCATCGACCACCCCTCGGCCCGGCAGAAGAACACGGACGGCGACGAGGCCCCGAGGAGGTCGCGGAGGTCGAGCTCGCCCTCGGCGTAGTCGTCGGCCGGGGACGGGAAGCCGGCGGCGACGGCCGAGGCGAAGAACGGGAGCCACGGGCCGGGCGGGAGGTCGGCCGCCGAGCCGATGACGGAGACGCGGCCGGACGTGGCCGGCGGGGGCGTGAG
>JAAXJP010000526.1:1499-3754 GCA_012269805.1 Rubrivirga sp. | reverse complement strand
GGGCGGCACCTGGGGCTGGTTCCCCGTGGGCGCCCTCCCCGAACCGACCGGCCCCTGCGTTGAGGGGTGGGTCGCCGACGCGCTCCTCGGCCGCCCGACCCCGTGAGGCACGGGGGCCGCGGAGCGCGAAGGGCGGTCGCCCCCCGCTGCGTCCACCCCGTCGCGAAGACGAGCGCGTTCTGGTCCATTCACCCACCGCCGTACTCCGCCGGAGAGGGTGTGGGGTCGGGGTCGCCGGAGACGTCCGCCGGCGCCACCCGTCTCGCAAGGGCGGCGCTCATTGGCACGCCTCGCACTCGGCCCCGTTGATCATCGCGTCGATGCTACACGCGGCGGCGGCCGTCTTAGGGGACGGCTCGGCCTGCACCGAGGCGGGCATGGTCACCGTCGCCTTCTCGATCTGCGAGGCCCCGAGCGTCCGGAGGTAGTACGTCGTCTTGAGCCCGGCCCGCCACGCGTGGCGGTACGTGTGGCTCAGCGCCTTCATGTCGGGCTCGGCGAGGAACAGGTTGAGCGACTGGCTCTGGTCGATCCACTTCTGCCGCCGCGCCGCCGCGTCGACGAGCGCGCGGGTCTCGATCTGGAACGCCGTCTTGTACCGCTCGCGGAGCTCTTGGGGCACGCCCTCGATCTGGCCGAGGTCGCCGTCGAAGTACTTCAGCTGCGCGGCCATCTCGGCGTCCCACAGCCCCTCGGCCTTGAGGTCGCGGACGAGGTACGGGTTCAAGACCACGAAGTCGCCCGAGAGGTTGCTCTTGACGTAGAGGTTCTTGTAGAGCGGCTCGATGCAGGCCGAGGTGCCGGTGATGTTCGAGATCGTCGCCGTCGGGGCGATCGCGAGGACGTTCGAGTTCCGCATCCCCTGCGCGGCGATCTTGGCCCGCAGCGGCGCCCAGTCGAGCCGCCCGCCGCGCTCGACCTCGACGGCCGCGCCGCGCTCCTCTTCGAGCAGGTCGAGCGTGTCGGGGGGGAGCAGCCCGCGGTCCCACTTCGACCCGGCGTAGCTCTCGTACGTCCCCCGCTCGGCCGCGAGGTCACTCGACGCCTCGTAGGCGTAGTAGGCCACGGCCTCCATCATCTCGTCCGAGAACTGGATGGCTTCCTCGGAGCCGAACGCGACGCCCCTCTCGTAGAGCGCGTACTGGAGCCCCATCACGCCCAGCCCGACCGGCCGGTGCCGGAGGTTGGCCCGGCGCGCGGCGTCGGTCGGGTAGAAGTTGAGCCCGATCACGTTGTCGAGCGCGCGGACCGCCACGCGGACCGTCTCGCGCAACTTGTCGTGGTCGAGCTCGCCGCCCGGCGTGAGGTGCCGGTCGAGGACGACCGAGCCGAGGTTGCACACGGCCGTCTCGTCGGCGCTCGTGTTGAGCGTGATCTCGGTGCAGAGGTTCGACGAGTGGACGACGCCGGCGTGGTCCTGCGGGCTCCGGACGTTGCACGGGTCCTTGAACGTCATCCACGGGTGGCCCGTCTCGAACAGCATCCGGAGCATCTCCTTCCACAGATCGAGCGCCGGGACCTGGCGGCCCCAGATCTCGCCGGCCTCGGCGAGCGCCTCGTAGTGCTCGTACCGCTGGCGGAACGCGTCGCCATAGAGGTCGTGGAGGTCGGCCACGTCGCTCGCGCGGAAGAGCGTCCACGTCTCGCGGGCCTCCATCCGCTGCATGAACAGGTCCGGGATCCAGCACGCCGTGTTGAGGTCGTGCGTCCGGCGCCGCTCGTCGCCCGTGTTCCGGCGGAGCTCGAGGAAGTCGAAGACGTCGTTGTGCCAGACCTCGAGGTAGGCGCAGCCCGAGCCGGCGCGCTTGCCGCCCTGGTTGACGGCGACGAGCTGGTCGTTGTGGAGCTTGAGGAACGGGACGACGCCCTGGCTCTCGCCGTTCGTCCCGCCGATGTGGCTGCCCGTGCCTCGGACGGCCGTCCACGAGCCGCCGAGCCCGCCGGCCCACTTCGAGAGGAACGCGTTCTCGGCGATGCCCCGGTACATGATCGACTCGATCGAGTCGTCGACCTTGTAGAGGTAGCACGACGAGAGCTGGGAGTGCGGCGTGCCCGAGTTGAACAGGGTCGGGGTGGACGAGCAGAACCGGCGGTCCTTGTAGAGCCCGTAGAGCTCGAGGACGCGGGCCTCGCGGTCGCCCTCCTCGTCCAGCATGAGCCCCATCGCGACGCGCATCCAGAAGAACTGGGGCGCCTCCAGCCGCCGCGGGGCGTCGCCCGTCTTGTCGACGAGGAGGTAGCGGTCGTAGAGCGTA
>JAAXJP010000526.1:0-1489 GCA_012269805.1 Rubrivirga sp. | reverse complement strand
CCGAGGTAGGCGAGGTCGAGGGCGGCCATCGGGTCGAGCGCGGCCCCGAGGCGGGCGAGGTCGTAGTCGAGGAGCCGCGGGCTCAGGCGCTCGATGGCGACGGCGCGGCGGAGGTACGCCTCGAACGCCGTCTCGTGGCACGCCTTGAGCCCGGCGAGCCCGTCGCGCTCCAGGCTCCACCCGACCGTCTCCTGGTACACGTAGCCAAGCAGGATCCGCGCGGCGAACCGGCCGAAGTCGGCGTCGCGCTCCAACAGCGACTTCGCGTTGAGGACGACGGTCGTCTGGAGGTCGCTCCGCGAGATGCCGTGGGCGACGCTCCGGCGGAGGTGCCTCTCGATGTCGGCCTCCGACAAACACAGGTCGAGGCCGACCGACGCGATCCGGATCCGCTCCCGGAGCTCCTCGCCGTCCCACAGCGTCGAGGCCCCGTCCGCCTCGGTGACCTCGACGAGCGCGGCTTGGGTATCCTCGGCCGACTCCTGGGTGGCCCGGTAGACGGCCCGCTCGGCGCGGTAGGTGATGTAGGCCTCGGCCACGCGCGCGTGGCCCGCGAGCAACAGGTCCTCCTGGACGAGGTCCTGGACCGTCTCGATGGGCACGTAGCTGAGCCCGAGCGCCGCCGCCCGCTCCGTCACGCGCCGGGCGACGCCTTCCGCTGGAGCGGAATCGAGCCCGCGCGAGAGGAACGCCTTCCGGACGGCCGTCTCGATCTTGGCCGCGTTCCACGCCACGACCTGCCCGCCCCGGCGGATGAGTTGGAGCGCGCCCTCGGCCGGGACCGGGATCGCCGGCGCCACCTCCTGCGCCCGGTGCATCACGAGCGCCTTCGCCACGTCGACGGCGCCGGCCGCCAGCAGCTCCGCCTCGGCGAGCGCGACGACGTCGGCGAACGACGGCCGGGCGTCGGCCGGGAGCGCCGCCAGCCGGGCGAGCACGTCGGCCACGACGCGGCGGACGAACGGGGCGCGCGCGGCGACGGCGGCCGGCGGGCGAGCGGCGAGGCGGGCCGTCGCGGCGGCCTCGGCGACGAGCGACGCGAGCCGAGACGGGTCGAGCCGGGCGTCGGCCCCGTCGTCGCGGACGAAGAGGAGGCGGTCGGGCTCGGCGTCCAGGTCAGCCACGAGCGCCTCGGCGCCGAGGACGGGGCGGTCGGCGGGCGGGAGGAGCGCGGCGCGCTTGAGGTCGAGGTCGCGGACGAGGTCGGAGGTCGGGGTCCACATGGCGGGTCGGGGGGCGTAAGGCGAGGGCGGATCAGCGATCCGCTGCGGATCGGCGATCCGCGAGAGATCCGGGGCAGCCGTGCCCCGGCGGGCGAGCGGTCAGGCTGGGGTGGACGGTCGCATCCGAAGGCGAGCGCGAGGGGCCGGGGTCGTTCGGACGGGGCGTGAAGCGGTCGTTGCCACCGCGTCGGCGATGGAGCGCGACGCCGCGAGCGGCGTCGGCCGCCGCGCGCAGCCCGGATGTGTGCCGTCCCCCACGGCCTCAG
>JAAXJP010000672.1 GCA_012269805.1 Rubrivirga sp. | reverse complement strand
CCCTTCACGGACGCACCGGGGGGTGGGTTACAGGGGGTGCTATTTTTTTAGCAGAAAGGGCCCTAGGTCCGGGCGGGACCGACGCCGCCGGTCAGGACGAGTGCGTCTCGTCCGTCCGCTCGTCGTCGCGCGGGGCAGGCGGGGTCCCCGGCCGGCCGACGTGGGCCACCGGGTCGAGCTGGGCGTCCGAGGCGGAGAGGCCACGGGTGACCAGCCGGCTCACGCGGCCGCGCAGGCGCAGCCGGGAGTCGAGGAACGAGGTGCGGGGGATCGGGACGGAGAACATGACAGAGGTTGGGCGTTCCGTTGCCGCGGAGGTGTGGGGCCGCGGTTGGGGGCGCCGGACGCGAACCGGCCGGGGAGTCTTGTATAATGGCGAGGTGCCGCGGGTCATGCGGCGGGGCCGGCGTCAGCCCCCCGGGGGCCGTTCGAGCGGCGTCAACCGGTAGAGCCAGCGCGTCCGGCCGCAGGCCACCCGCCACGTGCGGCGGCGCCGCAGGGGGGCGTGGAGAGGCGAGGGCATCGGTGCGGGGGCAGTGCGCCGTGAGGCGCGGTGGAGGCCCCTCCACGAGAGTTCGCCCCCCGAGTTGTGAGGGCGCGACGAACCCGTCGTCAACCCGGCATGAACGCCGTTACCGCATCCCCACCGCCCCGCGGCCGTCCACCAGCGGGAGCGACACGAGGTTGCTGAAGGCCCGCCACGCGCCCGGGTTCAGCGCCGCCAGCTGGCGATACCACACGAGCGGCGAGTACACGTACGTGCCGTCTCCGACCTCCGCGAACAGCAGGCCCGTCGTGAGCGGCGCCTCACCCGGGTCGCCGACGGTGACGAGCCGCTCGTAGCGGTCGTCGGCCTCGGACGGGAAGTAGAGGCCGCGCTCCTGGACCCAGCCGTCCCAGTCGGCCTCGGTCAGGTCGTGGGGCAGTGCGAAGAGCGGGTGCTCGGGGGCCGTGAGCGTGATCGACGCCGTTTCGTCGGTCACGCGGTCGCGGCCGAGGCGGAGCGGGAACGGCGCGACGCCGCCCTCGGCGTTCCACTCGAACGACTTGTGGTAGCCGACGACGAGGTGGCCCCCACGCTCGACCCAGTCGAGCAGGTGGGTCTTGTGCTCGACGAGGTCCGGCCGGTCGAGGAGCGCGCGGATGTCGACGACGACGGTGTGGAGCCCGGCAAAGTCGCCGGCCGCGAGCGCCGTGCTGTCGAGGTCGACCACGTCGGCGCCCATCACGTCGAGGGCGTCGGCCATCGTGCCGTCGTAGCTCCGCACGAACCCGACGCGGAGGCCGGGCGCGACGGCGACGTCGGGGAGGACGGCCGCGGGGCGCTCGACGATAAACCACGGGAGCCCGCAGCTCGTCGTCCGCGCGGCGGCCTGGACGCGGTAGGCGCCGGGCGCGGCGTCGCCGAGGTCGATCGCGACGGTCGCCCCGCGCTCGGTCGCCGCGACGGGGACGATCTCGTAGCCCACGGCCCGGTCTCCCCGGTAGACCGTGACGCTCACGTCGACGGTGTCACGCGCGGCCTCGTAGATCGTGACCGCGACCGGGATCTCGTTGACGCCGGGCCCGAGGCGGATGGGGTCGGCCGAGAGGTCGACGGTCGCGGGCGGGACGATCTCGACGGGGAGCCGGCCGCCGGCCGCGAGGGCACCGTCGGCGTCGCGGACCTCGTAGAGGAGCGGCGCGCCACCCGTTCCGGTCCCGTACTGCTGGCGGTAGGCCGGCGCCGTCGGCGGCGTGCCGCTCGGAATCGGGACGCGGAGGCGGCGGTCACCCGCCGTGGCCGTCGCGGGCTCGGCGGCGAACAGCCCGCGCGTCGGGGCGCCGGGCGGCGGGAAGACGGTGACCGTGTGCCCGTCCGGGAGCGCGCCGAGGTCGACGTAGACGGCCTCGCTGGGGACGACCGTCGGGGAGTCGACCGGCAGGTCGAGGCTCGGCAGGCGACCGCTGTCGACGAGGGTGGCCAGCGAGAGATCGGCGGCGGCCGGATTCGGAGCGAGACCAGCGGCGAGGTCGGTGGCGCCGTCGGGCAGCGGCGGCGCGTCGTCGGCGGAGGCGAGGAGCCGGAAGTAGTTCGTCTCGCGGCGGAAGCGCGGCGCGAACGTGTCGAACCCCTGGCTCACGTGCTGCGCGGCGGCGGCCACGGCGCGGTCGGCGCAGGACTCGGCGGGGCGGGCGGCCGTCGCAGCGCACGCGTCGCCGACGGGGACGGCCACGTCGTAGTCGCTCGGCGTCTCGCCCGACCAGCCGCCCGTGCGGAGGAAGAGGCGCTTGGGCTGCCACAGGCCGACCCCCTCGGCCTCGAGCTGCTCGGGCCGGTACGTCGGGTCCGCGGCGCGGTGGAACGCCTCGTAGGCCGAGATCCCGACGGCCTGGTGGTGGCCGTGCTGGGCATCGGGCCAGGCCGTCGTCGTGTCGTGGTTGGTGAACAGGACGTCCGGCTTGACGCGGCGGATGAGGCGGACGACGTCGGCGACGAGCGCCTCCCGGCCCGCCTCGGCGCCCTCGCGGGGGGCGTCGGTGTCCCAGAAGCCGGCGCGCTCTCGCGACCACTCGTCGAACGTCTCGGCGGCGTGCTTCGAGAACCCGAAGTCGAACCGGTCGAGGTAGATCACGCGGGTGCCGAGGATCCGCGCGGCGGCCTCCGTCTCGGCCGTCCGGATGGCTCCGAGTCGCTCGTAGAGGTCCGGCCCGGCCTCGTTCTGCCCGCCCTCGCCGCGCGTGAACACGACGGAGTACACCGCGGCGTCCTGGTTGCCGCGGTAGTAGGCCATCGTGAGGCCGTCCTCGTCGTCGGGGTGGCCCGCGAGGTTCATCACCACGAGCGGCCGGTCGGGAAGGTCGACCCCCTCGGGGAGGCCGCCGAGGCGGGCGCTCTGCGCGCTGGCGGCGGTCGCCAGGAAAGCGAGGAGGACGGCCGGGACGAGTCGAGACATCGGGGCTTCGGACGCTGTTTCGGCAACCTAACCCCCGACGTCGCACGGCGATCCGGGGGAGAGACGGTCTCGTCGAGAGTCCATGCCCAGGGGGCGGACGGAAAACGTGGAGGCGTCTGTCTCTAAACCTCTGCCGTCCCTACATTCCGCCGTCCCCCCCGACGCCATGCCCGGTCCGCGCGCCCGCCTTCTCGTCAGCGGCGACCTCCACCTCGGTCGGTACCCGAGCCGCGTGCCGCCCGGCGACCCGGCCCTCACGCTGGAGGCCGTCGTCCGGTCGCTCGTCGACCAGGCCATCGAACGCCGCGTCGACGCCGTCGTGCTGACGGGCGACGTGGCCGATCAGAGCAACAAGTACTTCGAGGCGTTCGGCGTGCTCGAGCGCGCGCTCCACCGGCTCGTCGACGCCGGGGTGCCCGTCGTCGCCGTGGCGGGCAACCACGACCACGACGTGCTCGGGTCGGTCGCCGAGGCGGTGGGGGAGGGCGTCCGCGTGCTCGGGCGAGGCGAGACGTGGGAGTCGGCGTCGATCGAGAAGGGCGGCCGCGAGGTCGTGCGGCTGTGGGGTTGGTCGTTCGCCGGCCCCTACGTCCACGCGTCGCCGCTCGAGACGCTGCCCGCCGACCTCGGCGACGTCCCGGCCGTGGGCGTGCTCCACGCCGACCTCGACGCGCCGTCGAGCCGCTACGCGCCGGTCGCCCTCGCCGACCTGTGGGCGACGGGTGCGAGCGCGTGGCTCCTCGGCCACATCCACGCCCCGCGAACGGAGCGCCGCGACGGCCAGCGCGTCCTGAATCCGGGCGCACCACAGCCGCTCGAC
>JAAXJP010000321.1:1396-3764 GCA_012269805.1 Rubrivirga sp. | reverse complement strand
GGTCTGGGTGGACATGCGGGGTGGGGGGATGAGTCGGGTGGAGAAAGGGCCGGCGGCGGCCGGCAGAGCGCTAGGTGTCGGTGGGGCCGGCCTCGGCCTGGAGGTCGGCGGCGGTGCGGAACGTGTAGGCGACGGCCTCCATCTGACGGAGGAACTCGCGCTTGTCGAGCGTCCGGTCGGGCGCGAACGTCATCCCGTAGTAGACGTAGAGCCGGTCGGTCGCCTCGTCCCGGAAGGCGTAGCGGACGTACGAGCCGCCCATGACGTCGTTCGTCATGTACCAGAACCCGCGCTGCTCCTGGGCCGGGCGCCCGGCGATCTCGGCCGAGTCGCGCCGCATGGGGCGCTGGTCGTCGAGCTGGACGAACGAGCTGTCATAGCTGCCGAGGGCGAACTGCTCCAGGAGGTCGTCCGTGATCTCGTCGATCCGGTCGGGCGGCGGGAGCGCCTCGACGCCGTCGGCCGAGAACACGAAAAAGTCGCGCCACGTGTCGGAGAGGACGCGCCGGTAGCGGACGAAGCCGCCCTCGAGGCCGCCGGCCTCGGCCGTCGTGTCCTGGACCTGGACGTAGTCGTACTGGATCTTGACGCGGTAGCCGCGGTCGTCGAGGAGCTCCTGCTCGAGGTCGGTCTGGGCGAGCCGAGAAAACATCTCGCCCATCGTCCGCTCGCGGGCGAGGCGGTTGTAGGCCGCCCGGAGCTCGGGCCCGCTCTCGACGATCTGGCGCGCGAGGGCGCTGTCCGTGGCCGCCGTCGCGATCGTCACGAGCTGGTCGTTGGCCCAGAGGTCCTCGCGGAGGTTGACCGCCGCGGCGTCGCCGGAGCGGACGGCCGCCAGGTTGCCCTCGCCGACGCGCGCCCGGATAAACTCCCCGATCTCGCCCTCGGCGTCGATCGGCGCCGCGAACACGAGGTGCGGCTGCATCTTGAGGTACTCGAACGACCGCGACGTGAGCGGCTGGAGCCGGAGCTTGAAGGCGCCCTGGTTGTTCGGGAGCGTCACGATCGGCTGCGCCAGTTCGGCACGGAGCGCGTCGCCGACGGGCCCGTTCCACGTCGCGCTGTCCGTTACGACGACGACCGTCTCGGTGTCGCCGCGCGCCTGGGGCGGGCCGGCGATCGGGTCCTCGCACCCGGCGACGGCCAGGCCGACGACGACGAGGGCGGACAGCAGAGGAAAGGCTCGGGTCATGAGGGCTGGGGGGCTCCGGTCTTCAACGCGCGCGCCCACTCGCCGATGTCCGCAAGACGTTTGGAATCGGTGAGATCCCGGTCGTCCCACAGCCGCTCCGCCTCGCGGATGAGCGCGCTGCCGACGATGAACCCGTCGGTGTGGCGCGTCAGCCGCTCGGCGTCGGCGTGGGTCTTGATCCCGAAGCCGACGAGGAGCGGCTGCTCGACGAGGCCGCGGGCGCGGGCGAGGTAGGCGTCGGTCGCGTCGCCATCGCCGAGGCCGGACCCGGTCAGGCCCGTCACGCTCACGGCGTAGACGAACCCGGTCGAGCGGTCGTCGACGAGACGGACGCGGGCGTCGGAGGTGTTGGGCGCGATGAGGTGGGTGATGGAGAGGCCGTGCTCGGCGGCGGCCCCCTCGATCTCGCCGGCCTCTTCGGGCGGGACGTCGGGCAGAATCAGGCCGTCTACGCCTGAAGACGCGGCGGCGGCGCAGAAGTCGCCCACGCCGTAGCGGAAGACGGGGTTGGCGTAGCCCATCAGCACGAGCGGCGTGTCGCTCTCGGCGCGGAAGGCGGCGGCCGTCTCGAACGTCCCAGCCATCGAGGCGCCCTGGCGGAGGGCCCGCTCGCTCGCCATTTGGATGGGCAGGCCCTCGGCGACGGGGTCCGAAAACGGCATCCCGAGCTCGATAAAGTCGGCCCCGGCCTCGTCGACGGCGCGGAGGATGCCGAGCGTGGCGTCGGGGGCGGGGAAGCCGGCCGTGAGGAAAAGGCCCATGGCGGTCTCGCCGCGCTGGCGGAGGCCGTCGAGGTGGGCGCGGAGGCGGGTCATGCGGCGTCGGGTCGGCCCGCCTCGGCACCGAGGCCGGCGGAGTGGCGGTAGAGGTCGGCGTGATCGATCGTCATGAACCGCTCCGGGAACGGGCAGCGCTGCCACCCGAGCGACTCGTAGAAGCCGTGGGCGTCCTGCGTCGTCAACAGCCAGCGGCGGAGGCCCTGCAACTCGGGGTGCTCGCGGACGCACGCCATCAGCCACCGTCCGAGGCCACGGCCCCGGCGCGTCTCCAGCACGAACACGTCGGCGAGGTAGGCGAACGTGGCCCGGTCGCTCGTCACGCGGGCGTAGCCGACCTGCGCCCCGTCGGGTGCGTACAGCCCGAACGGCAGCGATCCGGCCGCCGCGCGCTCGACGA
>JAAXJP010000321.1:0-1296 GCA_012269805.1 Rubrivirga sp. | reverse complement strand
CGAAGAGGTGGGCCGAGATCGTGGCCATGTCCTTGTCGCCGCGGCCGGAGCAGTTGAACACGAGCGTCCCGCCCACGCCGATCTCCTGGGCCAGCCCGCCGAGCACCGCGATGGCGTGGGCCGTCTCGAGCGCCGGGATGATGCCCTCGGTCTCGCTCAGCAGCTTGACGGCGTCGAGGGCGTCGGCGTCGGTCGCCGTCCGGTATTCGACGCGGCCGGCGTCCTTGAGGTACGCGTGCTCGGGGCCGACGCCCGGGTAGTCGAGGCCGGCCGAGATCGAGTGGGCGATCTCGACCTGCCCGTCGGCGTCCTGCAGGAGGTAGGTCATCGTGCCGTGGAAGACGGCCGGCTCGCCCTTCGAGAGCGTCGCCGCGTGGCGCCCGTCGAGCCCCTCGCCGCTCGCCTCGACGCCCACCAGCCGGACCCCCTCGTCGCCCACGAACGGCGCGAAGATGCCGATCGCGTTCGACCCGCCGCCGACGCAGGCGACGACGGCGTCGGGCGTCTCGGATCCGGTCTGCTCTCGCAGCTGCGCCCGCGTCTCCTCACCGATCACGCGGTGGAGGTCGCGGACCATCGCCGGGTACGGGTGCGGCCCGATCGCCGAGCCGATGATGTAGTAGGTCGTGGTCGGGTTCGAGACCCAGTCGCGGAACGCCTCGTTCGTCGCGTCCTTGAGCGTCTGGCTGCCCGACGTCGCCGCGCGGACCTCGGCGCCGAGCAGGCGCATCCGCTTGACGTTGAGGTTCTGGCGCTCGATGTCCTCGGCGCCCATGTACACGACGCACTCGATGCCGAAGAGCGCGCAGGCCGTCGCCGTCGCCACGCCGTGCTGGCCGGCGCCGGTCTCGGCGATGATCCGCTCCTTGCCCATCCGCCGTGCGAGCAAGACCTGCCCGATGGCGTTGTTGATCTTGTGGGCGCCGGTGTGGCAGAGGTCCTCGCGCTTGGCGTAGACCGTCGCCCCGCCGAGCCGCTCGGTGAGCCGGTCGAGGCGCGTCAGCGGCGTCGGGCGGCCGACGTAGTCGCGGAGGAGCCGCCGGTACTCGGCCTGGAACTCGGGGTCGTCCTTCGCCGCGTCCCACGCCTCGCGGACGCCCTCGAGCACGGGCTGGAGGATCTCGGGCACGAACACCCCGCCGAACCGCCCGAACCGGCCCCGGGCGTCCGGGAGAGGCTGCGGGCCGGTGGCGGGAGCGGGGGGGAGGGCGGTCGTCGGGGACATGGGGTCGGAGGTCGGCCCGCCTCGGCGGCGAGGCGGAGAGGGTCAGCGTGAGGTGGCGGCCGGGCAGGCGT
>JAAXJP010000284.1 GCA_012269805.1 Rubrivirga sp. | reverse complement strand
GGCCTACCCCATGCCCCAGACCAACGGCACGGCGCCCCGCGCGCTGACCCCCCAACAGCTCCTCCGGAAGCGGGCGGACGGCGAGACCGTCCTCCACGACGCCCCGGAGACCTCGCTCACGCACGTCCTCTCGATCCTCATCGAGAACCACGCCGGCGCGCTCAACCGCGTCGTCAACCTGTTCTCGGCGCGGAACCTCAACCTCGACAGCGTCTCCGTCGGGCCGACCGACGACCCGACCGTCTCGCGGCTGACGGTCGTCACGACCGGCACGCGGCGGCAGATCCGGCAGGCCGTCCGCCTCGTGCGCCAGCTCCTCGACGTGCTCGCGCTCGACGAGTTCACGCCCGGCGACCCCGTCGTCGAGCGCGAGCTGTGCCTCGCCAAGCTCCGCGCGACGGCCGCCGACCGGACGTCCATCCTCGAGCTGGCGCGCGGCCTCGGCGCCCGCGTCGTCCACACCGACCGCGAGGCGGTGACGGTCGAACTGACCGGCACCTCCGCCGAGGTCGACGCCTTTATCGAGGTCGCCAGCGAGCACGGGCTCCTCGAGGTCGCCCGCTCCGGCCGCCTCGCCTTCCACCGCCAGCGGCACCTTTCGCTCACCTGACCCCTCCCGCCTCGACGCCGAGGCGGACCGACCCGACTCCTTCTCCCATGACCGTCCACTACGAGGCCGACCCGGCCGTCATCCGCCAGAAAACCGTCGCCGTGATCGGCTACGGCAGCCAGGGCCACGCGCACTCGCTCAACCTCCGCGACAGCGGCGTCGACGTGGTCGTCGGGCTTCGTGAGGGCTCGACGTCGGCTGCCGAGGCGCAGGCCGCCGGCCTCGAGGTCGTCACCCCGGCCGAGGCCGCCGAGCGGGCCGACGTGATCATGCTCCTCGTCCCCGACCAGCACCACAAGAAGGTGTACGAGGCGTCGATCCGCGAGCACCTGACGCCGGGCAAGGCGCTCGCCGTCGGCCACGGGTTCTCGGTCCACTACGACCAGATCCAGCCGCCGGAGGGCGTCGACGTGTTCCTCGTCGCGCCGAAGTCGCCGGGCCACCTCGTCCGGCGGACGTACGAGGAGGGCCGCGGCGTCCCGTGCCTCGTCGCCATCCACCAGGACGCGACGGGCGGCGCCCTGGCCCTCGCCCTCAGCTACGCCGACGCCATCGGCGGCACGCACGCCGGCGTCATCGAGACGACGTTCAAGGACGAGACGGAGACCGACCTGTTCGGCGAGCAGGCCGTGCTCTGCGGCGGCTCGGAGGCGCTCATCAAGGCCGGGTTCGAGACGCTCGTCGAGGGCGGCTACCCGCCGGAGCTGGCCTACTTCGAGTGCCTCCACGAGCTGAAGCTCATCGTGGACCTCTACTACGAGGGCGGCCTGGAGCGGATGAACTACTCCGTCTCCGACACGGCCGAGTACGGCGGCCACGCCATCGGCGACCGGATCGTGACGCCGGCGGTGAAGGCCGAGATGAAGAAGGTCCTGGAGGAGGTCCAGTCGGGCCAGTTCGCCCGCGACTTTATCGCCGACCAGGAGGCCGGCGCGCCGAAGCTCAAGGCCATGCGCGAGGCCTCCCAGTCGCACCCGATCGAGACGATCGGCAAGAAGCTCCGCGGCATGATGGACTGGCTCAGGCCGACGGTTACCGCCCCGTCCGGGGACGGCGCCTCCGAGCCCGCCGCCGCGCCGACGACCTGACCCGCCGGCTCCCCGCCTGACGGCGTCGACCTGCCGGTTCGCCGCCGAGGCGGCCCCTCTCCCCCCGACCCACGACATGACGATCACCGAAGCCATCCTCGCCCAGCACGCCGGCCGCGACCGCGTGAGCCCGGGCGAGACCGTCTGGATCGACGTCGACACGCTCATGACGCACGACGTCTGCGGGCCGCCGACGATCGAGATCTTCAAGCGCGAGTTCGGCGAGGATGCCCAGGTCTGGGACAAGGAGGGCCTGGCCATCATCCCCGACCACTACATCTTTACGTCCGACCAGCACGCGCACCGGAACATCCAGATCCTGCGCGCCTTCGCCGCCGAGCACGACCTGCCGTACTACTACGACGTCGGCGGCGACGACTACAAGGGCGTCTGCCACATGGCGCTCGCCGAGGAAGGCTTCAACCGGCCCGGCACGACGCTCTTCGGGACCGACAGCCACTCGTGCACCTCGGGTGCCTTCGGCCTGTTCTCGACCGGCATCGGCAACACGGACGCCGCGCTCATCCTGGGCACCGGCAAGATCTGGGTCAAGGTCCCGGAGACGATGCGGTTCGTGTTCGAGGGCGAGCTCCCGCCGTACCTCATGGCGAAGGACCTCATCCTCGCCGTCATCGGCGACATCGGGACCGACGGGGCGACGTACCGCGCGATGGAGTTCGACGGCGAGGCCGTCTACGACCTCTCGGTCGAGGAGCGGATGACGCTCTGCAACATGGCCATCGAGGCCGGCGGCAAAAACGGGATCATCCAGCCCGACGCCAAGACGATGGACTACACGCGGGCCCGGACCGACCGCGACTTCACGCCGGTCTACACGGCGCCCGACGCCCGCTTCCACTCCGAGCGCGTCTACGACGTGAGCACGCTCGAGCCGGTCGTCGCCAAGCCGCACGCGCCGGACAACAAGGCGCCCGTGAGCGAGGTGGCCGGGACGAAGCTCGACCGGGCCTACATCGGGTCCTGCACCGGCGGCAAGCTGGAGGACTTCGTCGCCGCGGCCCGAATCCTCAAAGGCCAGGAGGTCGTGGTGGATACCTACGTCGTCCCGGCCACCACGGACGTCCGCAAGGCGCTGTGGACCGAAAAGGTCGACGGCGAGACGCTGGCGGACATCTTCTCGAACGCGGGGGCGAAGATCGGCCTGTCGTCCTGCGCCGCCTGCCTCGGCGGCCCGCCCGACACGTTCGGCCGGACGCACGGGACCGAGGTCGTCATCTCGACCACGAACCGCAACTACCCCGGCCGGATGGGTTCGAAGCAGTCGGCCGTCTACCTCGCCTCGGCGCTGACGACGGCCGCCTCGGCCCTGTCCGGCGTCATCACCGACCCGCGCGACGTGCTCGTCGCCTGACCCCGCCGGCCTCGGGGACACGGCCGAGGCAGACCCACCGACTCATGAACGACCTCATCCGCGGGAAGGCCTACGTGCTCGGCGACCACGTCGACACGGACCAGATCATCCCGGCCCAGCACCTCGTCTACAGCCTCACCGACCCCGAGGAGCGAAAGCTCTACGGGAAGTACGCCCTGTCGTCGGTGCCGCCGGAGCAAGCCGGGCTTCCGGAGGGGCACTGCCCGTTCATCCCGGAGGGCGCGTTCACGAGCGAGTACACGGTGATCGTGGGCGGCGGCAACTTCGGGTGCGGGTCGAGCCGCGAGCACGCGCCGTTCGCGCTCCGCGAGGCCGGCATCGAGGCCGTCGTGGCCGAGAGCTACGCGCGGATCTTCTACCGCAACTCGGTCGACGGCGGCTTCCTCGCTCCGTTCGAGACGCCCCAGAAGTTGAACGACAAGGTGCGCACGGGCGACGAGGTCGAGCTCGACACGAAGGCCGGGACGCTCACGAACGTGACGACGGGCGAGAGCTGGGCACTCCAGCCGCTCGGCGACGTGGCGGCCATCCTGGAGGCCGGCGGCGTGTTCGAGTACGCCCGCCAGCAGGGGCTCATCCCGACCTGAGGCGGCCCACCTCGCGGCCGAACCGGCCGGTCGACGCAGTCAGGCGGGAGGGCCTGGCGCCGGCCGCCGGGGGAGGGTGCAGGGCG
>JAAXJP010000420.1 GCA_012269805.1 Rubrivirga sp. | reverse complement strand
GGGGAGACCGGGCGGGGCCCGGGCCGGGCGGAGCGCCAGGCTGGAGGCAGGTTCGGCACCCCGGGATCATTAGTCCAATCGCTTGTTTTCATCCTGCGATAACCGACCTTTATCACCGTGACCCTCCTCCAACTCACCTACGCCGTCGCCCTCGACCGCCACGGCCACTTCGGCCGGGCGGCCGAGGCCTGCCACGTCACGCAGCCCGCGCTCAGCGCCGGCCTCCAGAAGCTCGAGGCCGAGCTCGGCGTGGTCCTGTTCGACCGGGCGGCCCACCCCATCGAGCCGACGGAGGTCGGCCGGGCCGTCGTCGCCCAGGCGCGCCAGGTCCTCGCTGAGGCCGAGCGGCTGGAGGACCTCGTGAGCGAGGCGACGGGCGAGCTGGCCGGCGAGCTCCGCGTCGGCATCCTCTCGACGCTCGCCCCCTACCTCATCCCGCTCGTGATCGGCCAGTTCGCCCGGCGCTACCCCGGCGTCGAGCTGGTGTTCGAGGAGCTCGTCGCCGAGACGATCTCGGACCACGTCCGCCGTGACCTCTTGGACGCCGGGCTCGTGGCGACGCCCCCGCCCGTACGCGGGGTCGAGGAGGTCCCGCTTTTCGAGGAGCCGCTCGTGGGCTACGTGGCCCCGGGCCACCGGCTCTACGACCAGGACGCGATCGGCGTCGAGGACCTCAGCCCGGACGACGTGTGGGTCATGCGCGAGGGGCACTGCTTCCGCGACCAAGCGCTCGCGCTCCTGGCGCGGGGGGCCGGGCGGCCCGACGCGAAGGCCGTCCAGTTCGAGAGCGGCAACCTCGAGACGCTCCAGCGGATCGTCGACCGGGGCTTCGGGATGACACTCCTGCCGTGGCTGGCCGTCCAGGGTCGGGGGTCCCATGAGCCCGCGTCGGTCCGCCCGTTCCGGGCGCCGCCCCCGTCCCGGACCGTCCGGCTCGTCTACGCGACGACGCTCGTCCGGCGCCAGCTCGTCCGGGCATTCGCGGCCGAGGTCGCGCGGGCCGCGGCGGCGGACCTCCCGGAGGGGGCGGTCCTCCACGCGGCCGAGGGTAGGGCCTGCTGCGTTCGTTCCCCGTAGTCCCGCTCCTCGCGACGAGCGGAACGGTCGCCGCGAGCGAGATGCGACGTGCGCTCCATACATCACGGTCGCACCGGCCAGGATGACGGCGGCCTCGCCGAGGCCGGGGAGCACGCCGAGCGGGAGCCGGACCTCCGCCTCGTCGGTCACTTCAAGAACGCGGAGGACGCCGCCCGCGACCCCGCGGCGCTCCCGTGCGACCTCGTCCTGGCCGCCGTCCACCTCCCGTGCATGAGCGGGCTCGACCTCGTCCGCCGGCTCCTCGAGGCGCGCCCGGACGTCCGGGCCCTCGTCGTTTCGGCCCGGCCGCCGAGGCCCTCGCCCGGGCCGGAGGCCGCCGCTGGCCGTACTATCGGGGCAGAGAGAGCTCGAACTTCCCCATGACGTACGCCGACGACTCGTCCGGGGGTCAACCGACGGGGGGGGACGACCGGCGGCGCGATCCACCGTCCTACGACACCGAGAGGGGGGACTACGCCGGGATCTCGTCCGGCGCCCTCGACCCCATTGCCGACCTCCGCGACGCCCGGGCCTTCGCCGAGGTGATCGTCGACACGGTCCGCGAGGGGCTCCTCGTCCTCGACCTCGACCTCCGGGTCGTCACGGCCAACGAGTCGTTCTACCAGACGTTCGAGGTCCGGCCCGAGGAGACTGTCGGCCGGCTGGTCTTCGACCTCGGGAACGGGCAGTGGGACATCCCCGAGCTCCGGGAGCTCTTGGAGGACGTCCTGCCCG
Source organism: Rubrivirga sp. (assembly GCA_012269805.1). Lineage (GTDB taxonomy): Bacteria > Bacteroidota > Rhodothermia > Rhodothermales > Rubricoccaceae > Rubrivirga. Next base: position 1,963 of record JAAXJP010000420.1, on the reverse strand, counting down.
AGAACCACGCGTTCGACGGGCTCGAGGTGGACCACGCGTTCGAGGGGCTCGGCCGCCGGGTCATGGTTCTCAACGGGCGCCGGCTCAACGACCACGCCCTCGTCCTCCTCGCCATCGACGACGTCACGGCGCTCCGGACGACCGAGCGGGAGTTGACCGAGAGCGAGGAGCGGTTCGAGCTGTTCGCCGAGAACGCCCGGGAGTACGCCGTGATCGGGATGGACGCCGAGGCCCGGATCACGACGTGGGGGGCGAGCGCCGAGCGGGTCATGGGGTGGACGCGGGCCGAGGCGCTCGGCCGGCCCGGCCACATCATATTCACCGAGGAGGACCGGGCGGCCGGGGCGCCGGAGCGGGAGCTCGCGACGGCGCGGGCCGAGGGGGCGGCCCTCGACGAGCGGTGGCACGTCCGGAGGGACGGGACGCGGTTCTGGGGGGCCGGCGTCCTCGTCGCGCTCCAGGACGGCGACCTCCGGGGCTACGCGAAGGTCCTCCGCGACGACGCTCAGCGGAGGGAGGCCGAGGACGCGCTCCGCGAGAGCGAGGCGAAGTACCGAGCGCTCTTCGAGTCCGTCAGCCAGGGGTTCTGCCTTCTCGAGGTCCTCTTCGACGGCGACGTCCCGGTCGACTACCGGTTCCTCGAGGCGAACCCGGCGTTCGAGCGCCACACGGGGCTCGTCGGCGCCGTTGGGCGGACGGTCCGGGAGCTCGTCCCCGACCTCGAGGGCCACTGGGTCGAGACGTACGGGCGCGTGGCCCGGACGGGCGAGCCGGCCCGGTTCGAGGAGGGCTCGGACGCGATGGGCCGGTGGTTCGAGGTCGAGGCGTTCCGCGTGGGGGCCCCCGAGGCCCACCACGTCGCCGTCCTCTTCACCGACGCCACCGACCGGCGGCGGGCCGAGGCGGAGAGGCGGGAGCGGGAGGAGCGGTACCTCGCCCTGTTCGAGCAGGCCCCGGGGTTCATCGCCGTCCTCCGGGGGCCCAACCACGTCTTCGCGTTCGCGAACCCGGCGTACCGCCGGCTCGTGGGCGACCGGCCGCTCGTGGGGCGGACGGTCCGGGAGGCGCTCCCGGAGGTCGAGGGCCAAGGGTTCCTCGCCCTCCTCGACGGGGTGTTCCGCGAGGGCGAGTCCCACGCGGCCACCGACCAGCCGGTCCTCCTCCGGAGGGGCGGGGAGCCGGCCCGGCGGTACGTCGACTTTGTATACGAGCCGTTCCGTGAGCCCGACGGGTCCGTCTCCGGCGTGATCGTCCTGGGGGTCGATACGACCGACCGGGTCGTGACGAGGGAGGAGCTCGCCCGGGCCAACCGGGAGCTCGAGGGCCGGGTCGAGGAGCGGACGGGGCAGGTCCGCGAGCTGGCCCGGGCGCTCACGCTGGCCGAGCACGAGGAGCGGCGCCGGATCGCCCACGTCCTCCACGAGGACCTCCAGCAGACGCTGGCCGGGGCCCAGATCCGCGTGGCCCTCGGCGACGCCGACCGGGCCGAGGGGCTCCTCAGCGAGGCCATCGAGACGACGCGCCGGCTGTCCCACGAGCTGAGCCCCCCGCTCGTCCGGGGCGGCGGCGTCGCGGAGCTCCTCGAGTGGGTCGCCGCGCGGAAGCGGGAGCTCTACGGGCTCGACGTCACGTCCGAGGTCCGGGGCGAGGTGGCCCTCGGGCGGGAGGACCTCCGGGTGCTCCTGTACCAGCTCCTCCGGGAGCTCCTGTTCAACGTGGCCAAGCACGCGGGGACCGGCCGGGCCCGGGTGACGGCGGAGCGGGCCGGGGACCGGGTCCGGGTCGTCGTGGCGGACGAGGGGGCCGGGTTCGACCCGGCCGCGCTCGACGCGGCGCGGGCGCCCGCCGGGTTGGGCCTGCCAAGTGTCCGGGAGCGGCTGGAGCTCGTGGGGGGGCGGCTCGAGGTCGAGTCGGCCCCCGGCGAGGGGACGCAGGTAACGGTCGAGCTCCCGGTGGAGACGGG
>JAAXJP010000246.1 GCA_012269805.1 Rubrivirga sp. | reverse complement strand
TTCGAGACGTGCGAGCTCGCCCTGGAGCGCCGCCAGCTCGGCCCGCTTCGTCTGAAGGTTGACGGCCGCCTGGTCGCGGCGGGCGTCGAGCGTGGCGATCTGGTCGACGAGGCGGGCCGTCTCCTCCTGGAGCGCCACCGCGCCCTCTTGGAGCATGTAATCCTCAACGGCGGCGTCGGCCTCGCGGAGCCGCTCGTTCTGCGTCTCGACCTGGTTCTCGAGGAACTCGCGGGAGGCGGACGCGCTCGACCGGCTCTGGTCCTGGGTGAGGTCGGCAAAGGCTTCCGCGAAGGCGTTGGCGATAAACGCGGCCTCGGCGCGGTCGGTGCTCACGGCGTTGACGCGGATGGCGTCGGCGCCGCCGCTTTCCATCGAGGAAGTGACGTAATCCCGCTGGAGCCGGAAGGCGACCTCATCAACCGTAAGCGGCGTCGTGGGGTCATCGTTCTCGAGGATCGTCAGCGGTCGGTCGGTGCCCGGGGCCGTCCCGGTGTCGATGAGTCGCCGCGCAACCGCCTGCGCGAGCTCCGTCGACTGGTCGAGGACCAGAAGCTCGTTGCTCAGATTCCGCTCCTGCCGCCAAAACGCCGTCGGCATCTGTTCCGGGAGCACGTCGGCCAGGTCCGTGTCCGTGCGGTCGACGAGGAGGATCGAGTAGGCGCGGTACTTCGACGGGCTCGCGATCGAGTACAGCACGACCGGAACCGCCAGCGCGAGCATGGTCGCGAGGATGATCCACTTCCCGCGGAGCAGGATGTCGAGGAGGGCCCGGAGGTCGAGCCCGTCCTGATCGCCGTAGTAGAACGGCTCCTCCCCCCGAAAAGGCGCGCCGGGGGTGCTGCGGTCCGACACCTGCGGATACGGGAGTTCAGGCATGGGAGGAGGGGCCGAGATATGGGAGGAGGCTCTGCGAATATAGGTCGTTGGACGCAACGGGGATGCACCCGGGGCGTGGGCTGGCTGAACGACCGGTACCTTTGCTCGCCCGCGTCCCCCCACCGTGCGCCTCGCCGTCTTTTCCGACATCCACGCGAACCTGCCGGCCCTCCAGAAGGCCCTTCAGGTCGCCGAGGCGCACGGCGCCGACGCCCTGGTCAACCTCGGGGACGTCGTCGGGTACGGCCCGTCGCCGGTCGAGTGCCTCGACGTGGTTCGGAAGGAGTTCGCGATCAACGTCCTGGGCAACCACGACGCAGCCGTCGCCGGCGAGCCCGACAAGGCCATCCCACCGGATGGGCAGAAGGCGGTCGACCTCCACCGGACGCTGCTCGACGCGGACCGGCTCGAGTGGCTCGCGTCGCTGCCCTACACCGTCGAGGCGCACGGGGCCACGTTCGTCCACGCCGCGCCGGACGAGCCGGACCAGTGGCCGCGGCTCGAGACGCTCCGGGACACGCAGCGCCAGTTCGCCGCGTTCGAGACCGACATCTGCTTTATCGGCCACTCCCACCGGCAGGCGATCGTGTCGGAAAGTCTCGGGGTGTTCCGCGTGCGGCCCGGCCACCGGTTCTTGGTCAACGTGGGCAGCGTCGGGCAACCCCGCGACCGAGACCCCCGGCTCGGGTTCGCGCTGTTCGACACCGACGCGTTCGCCGTCCACCTCGTCCGTGAGCACTACGACCACGCGCAGACCGAGGCGGCCATCCTGAAGGCGGGCCTCCCGAAACGGCTCGCGACCCGGCTCCGCGCCGGCACCTAGCCCGCGCCGGGTCCGGCTCACGCCACCTCGGGCTGGACGTGGGCGAGCGCGAGGTCCGACTGGACCATCTCGGCGGCGAGCGCCTCGACCGTGACGGCCGGCTCCCAGCCCAGCTCGGCTTTGGCCTTCGACGGATCGCCGAGGAGCTGGTCGACCTCGGTCGGCCGGTAATAGCGCGGGTCGACGCGGACGATCACGGCGCCGGTGTCCTCGCGGATGCCGACCTCGTCCTCGTTCTCGCCCTCCCAGCGGACGGCGATCCCGGCGGCCTTGAACGCCATCTCGCAAAAGTGGCGGACCGTCGTCATGGAGCCCGTCGCGAGCACCCAGTCGTCGGGCGCGTCGTGCTGGAGAATCCGCCACATCCCCTCGACGTAGTCGCGGGCGTGGCCCCAGTCGCGCCGGGCGTCGAGGTTTCCGAGGTAGACGGTGTCTTGGAGCCCGAGCGAGATCCGGGCGGCGGCCCGCGTGATCTTCCGCGTCACGAACGTCTCGCCGCGGCGCGGGCTCTCGTGGTTGAACAGGATCCCGTTCGAGGCGAACATGCCGTAGGCCTCCCGGTAGTTCACCGTGATCCAGTAGCCGTAGAGCTTGGCCACGCCGTACGGCGAGCGCGGGTAGAACGGCGTCGTCTCGGACTGCGGGACCTCCTGGACCTTCCCGTAGAGCTCGCTCGTCGAGGCCTGGTAGAACCGACACGTCTCCTCCATCCCGAGGATCCGGATCGCCTCGAGGAGGCGGAGCGTCCCGAGCGCGTCGGAGTTGGCCGTGTACTCGGGCGTCTCGAAGCTGACGGCCACGTGGCTCTGCGCGGCGAGGTTGTAGACCTCGTCGGGCTGGATCTCCTGGACGAGCCGGATCAGGTTCGTCGAGTCCGTCAGGTCGCCGTAGTGGAGCCGGAACCGGACGTCCTCCTCGTGGGGGTCCTGGTAGAGGTGGTTCACCCGCTCCGTGTTGAACGACGAGGCGCGGCGCTTGACGCCGTGGACCTCGTAGCCCTTGGCGAGCAGGAGCTCGGAGAGGTACGACCCGTCCTGGCCGGTGACTCCGGTGATGAGGGCGCGGGGGCGGCGGGAGGCGTCGGACATCAGGCGGCGGCCTCCTCAGAGGCGTAGGTGTCGAGGTACCAGTCGTAGGTCGAGGCGACCCCCTCCCGGAGACCCACCGAGGCGGACCACCCGAGGCCGCGGAGGCGGCTCACGTCGAGCAACTTGCGGGGCGTCCCGTCGGGCTTGTCGGCGTCCCACTCGATGGGGCTCTCCGACCCGACGACGTCGCGGACCAGCTCCGCCAACTCGCGGATGGCGAGGTCCTCCCCCACCCCGACGTTGAGGAGCCCATCCGGCGCGGCCCGGCGGATCTCCGCCTCGGGGAGCCGGAGGACGAACGCGATCGCGTCGGCGAGGTCGTCGGCGTGGAGGAACTCGCGCTTGGGCGAGCCAGTGCCCCACAGCGTGACGGGCGCGTCGGAGCCGTCGGGCGCGGCGCCCTTGGCCTCGTGGAACCGGCGGATGAGCGCCGGCAGGACGTGGCTCGTCGCGAGGTCGAAGTTGTCGCCTGGGCCGTACATGTTGGTCGGCATCAGGCTGACCGTGTCGTCGCCGTGCTGGCGGTGGAGGCCCTCGGCGATCTCGATCCCCGCGATCTTGGCGATCGCGTAGGGCCGGTTCGTCGGCTCGAGGGGCCCGGTCAGGAGGTGCTCCTCCTTCATCGGCTGCGGCGCGTGCTTCGGGTAGATGCACGACGAGCCGAGAAAGACGACGCGGCCCGTCTCGCCGAGGCCGGCCTCGTGGGCGGCCGTCATCACCTGGTAGGCGATCGCGAGGTTGTCGTTGATGAAGTCGGCCGGGTAGTCGCGGTTGGCGAGGATCCCGCCGACCTTCGCCGCCGCGAGCACGACGTGCGTCGGTCGCTCGGCCTCGAAGAACCGGCGGACGGTCGCGCCGTCGCGGAGGTCGAGCTCGGCGCTCGTCCGCGTGACCATCTCGACGTTGTCGGCGGCGAGGCGGCGGACGACGGCGGAGCCGACGAGGCCGCGGTGCCCAGCGACGAAGACGCGGGAGTCGGGGGTCAGGGC
>JAAXJP010000222.1 GCA_012269805.1 Rubrivirga sp. | reverse complement strand
GATCCGGATTGCTTGGTCGTCTTTCCAATGAACGTAGACGCCGGGCCGCGCGACAACCGGATCGGTGGCGCTCGCTGCTTCGTCACCGCTCAGAACGATGAACTCGAACTTGTCTGCAACGGGGCCGAACTCCCGGTCGAACGTCTGACGAATCTGCTGTAGCTCCATCTGCTCAAATGTTGGCGATGAGCGAGTGAGGTAGAACAGGGGGCCGCTCAGCTGCGAAGGGCTTGCGGCGCGGGGCGGGTTCGAGGCGAAGGATACGCCGAGGTTCACACGCGGAAAGAACGCTGGCGCCCTTCGTCAGCCTGCAGCGGCGGGTTCTACCGCCCACGAGCACAGCGTTGGGGCGGGTTACGCGTTCAGCCACTTCACGCCCTCGGCACTCACTTCGAGGTACGGCGTCCGGCCGAGCTGGCGCCACGGTCGCGAGGAGTCGTCATACTCGATGATCTCATAGCGCCGCCTACACGTCCGCCAACTCGTACACGGACACTGGTTCGGCTCCTGACCCCACGGTAAAGTGGCCCGGCGTTCGAGTTCGGCCAGGGCCTCCGCCAGCGTGTTGTACTCGCCCTGCGGCTCGGCGTGCAGCTCGTCCTCGATCACGAACAGGCGAGACACAGGCGCGTGGCGAATGCGGCCGGAGGCGGTAGAACCCGTGATTATGCAGATGGGGGAATCACTACATCTGGTGACCCGTCACCAAATCTAGTGACCCGTCTCTAAATCCAGCGACTCCGCCTCGGCGCCGAGGCGGACCTAGTTACGCCACAGCGTCGAGCGGCGTGAGGAGCCGCCCGGCCGAGCGGCCGTGCATGGCGTCGCGGAGGGCGAACGACAGCGTCGTCAGGACCAGGCTCGCGTTGCCGTTGGCCTCGACGGCGGCCGTCGCCTCGGCGACCACGGCCGCCATCGCGTCGAGGTCGGCGTCGGGGAGCGCGGCGACGAACTTGTGGACGGCCTCGGCCTGGTCCACGTTGACGAGCGCGGCCTCGCGGCCGGCCGCCCGCGCCAGCACGAGGTCGCGGACCCACAGCGCGACGAGGTCGAGCCACGACTTGATCGACTCGCGGCCCAGCTTCGCCGCCCGCTCGACGACCGGCGCCACCTGGTCGGCCCGGCCGGTGTACGCCTTCCGGACGAACTCGAGCGCGAGGGCCCGCTGCTCCTGCACCGACTCGCTCCCCCACACTTCGAGGGCCCGCGTGTACGAGCCGTCGGCCATCCGCGCGATCACGCCGGCCTCGCCGGGCGCCACGCCGGACCGCGCCACGAGCGCCTCCTCGATCGTCTCCGGCGGGAGCGGGTCGAACCGGACGCGCTGGCACCGCGAGAGGATCGTCGGGAGGACGTTCTCGACCCGCTCGGCCGTCAAGATCAGGACCACATCCGGCCCCGGCTCCTCCAGCAGCTTCAGGAGCGAGTTGGCCGCCTCGGTCCGCACCCGGTCCGCGTCGGTGAGGATCCCGACGACGTGCCGGCCCTCGACCGGGACGAACGTCATCTCGTGGCGGAGGAGCGTGTCGAGCGGGCGCTTCCGGTGCTCGACCTGCTTGTTGCTCGGCCCGTCGCCGTCGAGCGCACCCCGCTGGCGGTAGTCGACGGGCGCGTAGGGCTCGGCCGCCAGCCGGCCGAGGCGCTCGGCGTAGTCGTCGGGCCGGTCGTCCTTGTCGGCCCCTTTCGAGACCTTCGGGAACGGGAGGTAGACGTGGAGGTCGGGGTGGATGAGGCGCGCGGCCTTGGTGCAGGCGAGGCACGACCCGCAGGCGTCGCCCTCCGGCCCGCCCGGCCGGCCTCGGCGCTCGCACAGGAGGGCCTGGGCGAAGGCGAGCGCCGCCGCACGCGGCCCCGAGCCGGTCGGCCCGTGGAAGAGGTACGTGCCGGCGACGCGGTCGTGCGCGAGCGCCTGCTCCAGCACGCCGACGGCGCGGCGCTGGCCGATGACTCGGCTCCACATGGGTGAAGAGTGAAGTGTGAGGGGTGAAGGGTACGTCCGCTCGGACGCCTCGCTCGACCGAAATGGACCCGGTCCGCGTCGACCCATCGCCCTTCACCCATTACCCATCACTCAACGACAGCGTGATCGTCACCGAGTAGTCCTCGGCGCCCTGGCGCGCCCAGAAGGCGCGGCCCGCGGCGTTCGCCGCCAGCACGCCCGCCTGAAGGTGCTCGGCGCCGGCCGCCCGCGCCCAGTCCCGGACCGCGTCGAGCAGCCGGCCCGCGACGCCCGAACCGCGGACCTCGGGCGCCACGTACAGGTCGTCGACGTGAACGAACAGGCACGGCCGGTACGTCGGCGCGGGCTGGTAGAGGTGGGCCGTGAGGAGGCCGACCGGTCGGCCGCCGTCGAGGGCGAGCCAGATCCGGCTGCCGTCGGAGCGGGCCCAGTCGCGGAAGTCCGTCGCCCAGCGCTGCGCCGCGTCGCCGGAGAGCCGGTAGCGCGGGTCGCGCGCCTCGTGCTCGCGGTGGAGCGCCTCCCAGAGCGGCAGGGCCACCGCGAGGTCCGACGGCCGGGCCTCGCGGATCGTGGCGCTCACGCCGCCTGGGACCGCGCGTCCTGCCCGATCCGGCCCTCCGCGTGGAGCAGCTCGGCGTTGAGGATCGCGCCGCCGGCCGCGCCCCGGACCGTGTTGTGGCTGAGCACGACGAACTTGACGCCGAGGACGGGGCAGTCCTGGATCCGCCCGACCGTGACCGTCATCCCATCGCCGAGGTGGACGTGGGTCCGCGGCTGCGGCGCGGTCGGCTCGTCCGTCACGAGGAGCGGCGTCGCGGGGGCCGTCGGGAGGTCGCGGCCGGCCAGCGGGCTCCGCCAGCTCCGGAGCGTCTCGGCGACCTCGGCCGCGCTCGGCGCGCCGCCGAGGCGGACCGAGACGGCCTCGAGGTGGCCGTCGACGACCGGCACCCGGTTGCACTGGGCGGAGACCGTGACCTCCGCGCTCGCGACGCCGTCGGCAGTGAGCGTGCCGAGCAGCTTCGTCGTCTCGACCGCCATCTTCTCTTCCTCCCCGCCGATAAACGGCACCACGTTGCCGAGCGCGTCGAGCGACGGGACGCCCGGGTACCCGGCCCCGCTGAGGGCCTGCATCGTGACCACGTGCGCCGCCTCGACGCCGTACGCCGCGTGGAGCGGCGCGAGCGCCATCACGAGGCCGACCGTCGAGCAGTTCGGGTTCGTGACGATGAACCCCCCCGCGTCGCCCCAGTCCTGCCGGTCGATGAGGGCGAGGTGGTCCGGGTTGACCTCCGGCACGAGGAGCGGGACCGTCGGGTCCATCCGGTAGTTGCGCGCGTTCGAGACGACGGCGTAGCCACGCCGCGCCCAGTCGGCCTCGACGTCGCCGGCCACGCTCGCGTCGAGTCCCGAAAACACGACGTCGGCCTCGGGCGCCGCGTCGACGCCCTCGACCACGAGACCGCCGATCCGCTCGTCGAGCGGCTCGCTCTGGAGCCACCGCGCGGCCTCGCGGTAGGGCTTCCCGGCCGACCGCTCGGAGGCGACAAGGGCGACGACCTCGAAGAGCGGGTGCCGCGTGAGGAGACGGACGAACGTCTGTCCGACGGCGCCGGTGGCGCCCAGGACGGCTGCGCGAAGCATGGGGGAACCGGTGGGGAATCCGCAAGATGGCCCGCCGACCGGACCGCTCACGTGAAGGTTTGATTCGGGGAGGTGGGGGGATCAAGCATGCCGGCCGGCACGCGCGACCGTCGGCCCGACGTCCCGAAGACGCCCAGAACGTTGCGGACCGCCCGCGTCCATCCCTCATCCCTCACCC
>JAAXJP010000750.1 GCA_012269805.1 Rubrivirga sp. | reverse complement strand
CTACGGGTTCACCTCGGCCCTCCTCAAGCTCCTCGAGGACGAGCAGCCCGAGCACATCGCCGTCGTGTTCGACAAGATCGGCGGGAAGCCGACCTTCCGCGACCAGCTCTACGACGAGTACAAGGCCCACCGGCCGCCGATGCCGCCCGAGATCAAGAGCAACATCCCGCTCCTCCGGCGGCTCGTCGAGGCGTTCGACATCCCGGTCCTCGAGGTCGAGGGCGTCGAGGCCGACGACGTGATCGGGACGCTCGCCAAGCGCGCCGAGGACGAGGGCGTCGACGCGGTCATCTTCTCGGCCGACAAGGACTTCCGCCAGTTGCTCTCGGACCGCGTCTCGATGCTCCGGCCGCCCTACATGGGCGAGACGTTCGACCGCGAGACGCCGGAGACCTTCCGCGAGAAGTACGGCGGGCTCGAGCCGCGGATGTTCATCGACATCCTCGCGCTCATGGGCGACTCGTCGGACAACGTGCCGGGCGTGCCGGGCATCGGCGAGAAGACGGCCATCAAGCTGCTCGAGGAGTACGGCTCGGTCGAGTCGCTCATCGAGCACGCCGAGGACCTCAAGGGGAAGCGCGCCCGCGAGGGGATGACGGACCACGCCGACGACGCGATCCTCAGCAAAAAGCTGGTCACGATCCGGACCGACGTCGACCTCGACCTCGACTGGCACACGCTCCGCCGGACCGACCCCGACCTCGACGAGATCGAGACTTTGTTCAACGAGGTCGGCTTCGGGACGCGGCTCCGCAACCGGGTCCGCGACTACGCCGCGGGGCGCCAGAAGCGGCGGGCCGACGGCCGGCCGGGCCGCGCGTTCACGACGCTCCCTGAGGACGACCCGTCGCTCTCGTTCGACTTCGGCCCGTATGAGCCGGTGACGGCTCTCGACGAGGACGCCATCGACTACACGACGGTCTACGAGAAGGCCGACCTCGACGCGGCCGTGGAGCTGGTCGAGGCCGCCGAGCGGCTGTCGTTCGACACGGAGACGACCTCGACCGACCCGATGCACGCGGCGTTGGTCGGCGTGGCGCTGGCCGAGCGCGAGAAGCACGCGGTCTACCTCCCGACGCCGCTCCCCGACGGGACGCCCGAGGCGGACGCCCTCGACGCTGTCCGCGCCGCGCTCGAAGACCCCGACCTCCCGAAGGTCGGGCACAACGTGAAGTACGACCTCGAGGTGCTGGCCCGGCACGGCGTGACGGTCCGCGGCGAGATCTTCGACACGATGGTGGCCCACTACCTCCTCAACCCGGAGGCGAGCCACAAGATGGACGACGTGGCCAGCTTCCACCTCAACTACCGGCCGCAGCCGATCACCGACCTCATCGGGACGGGCAAGAACGCGCTCACGATGGACCAGGTGCCGGTCGAGGACGTCGGCCCGTACGCCTGCGAGGACGCCGACGTCACGCTCCGCCTCGTCCCCGTGCTCACCGAGGCGCTCAAAGAGGTCGACGGCGGCGAGGGCCGGCTGCTCCAGATCGCCGAGGAGATCGAGTTCCCGCTCGTCCGGGTCTTGGCCGCGATGGAGATGGCCGGCGTGAAGGTCGACGAGAAGGTGCTGGCCGAGATCCGCGAGGGGCTCGACGCCCAGCTGGCGGAGCTGGAGGAGCAGATCTATGACCTCGCCGGGCGCGAGTTCACGATCGGCTCGCCCAAGCAGATCGGCGAGGTCCTGTTCAACGACCCGCCGAGCGAGGAGGAGCAGGCCGCCTACCAGACCTGGCTCCAGGACATGAAAGACAAGGAGGCCGGCGAGACGCCCGACGGCGAGAAGCCGAAGACCAAAAAGCAGCTCGCCGACGAGGCGCCGACGTTCGGGCTCGGGCTCCAGCCGCTCGGCAAGACGCGGACGGGCCAGCCCAAGACCGACGAGCGCGTGCTGAGCGAGCTCGCCCAGGAGCACGCGCTCCCGGCCCTCATCCTCGACTGGCGGCAGGTCTCCAAGCTCAAGAGCACCTACGTCGACAAGCTCCCGGAGCTGATCCACCCCGAGACGGGCCGCGTCCACACCGACTTCAACCAGACGATCACGGCGACCGGCCGGCTGTCGTCGTCGAACCCGAACCTCCAGAACATCCCGATCCGGACCGACCTGGGGAAGGAGATCCGGAAGGCCTTCGTCGCCGAGCCCGGCCACGTCCTGATGGCGGCCGACTACGCCCAGATCGAGCTCCGCATCATCGCCCACATGTCGGGCGACCCGGAGCTGATCCAGGCGTTCGCCGAGGAGAAGGACATCCACACGGCCACGGCCGCCCGCGTGTTCGACGTCGCCTACGACGAGGTCACGCGTGCCCAGCGCGACCGCGTCAAGCAGGTCAACTACGGCATCCCGTACGGCATCTCGGCGTTCGGCCTCGCGCAGCGGCTCCGGATCGGCAACAAGGAGGCGCAGACGCTCATCGACCAGTACCGCCAGTCGTACCCGCAGGTCATCCAGTTTCTGGACGGGCTGACGGAGGAGGCCCGCGACCGCGGTTACGTCGAGACGCTCCTCGGGCGCCGCCGCTACGTCCCCCAGATCACGAGCCGGAACCCGAACGACCGGGCCTACGCCGAGCGGATCGCCGTGAACATGCCCATCCAGGGCACGCAGGCGGACATGATCAAGATCGCGATGATCGCCATCCACGACGGGCTGGGCGAGGTCTCGGAGGGGGCCCGGATGATCCTCCAGGTCCACGACGAGCTCGTCTTCGAGGTCCCCGACGGCGACGTCGAGGCGGTCTCCCAGTTCGTGTCGGAGCAGATGAAGGCCGCGCTCCCGCTCGGCGACGTGCCCATCGTGGTCGAGGTCGGCGTGGCCGACAACTGGCTCGACGCGCACTGACGCCCCGGCCCGCCTCGGTCCTGCCGTGGGGCGGCCGAGGCGGGCCGAGCCGGCGCTACGGCGTCGGCGTCCAGCCCTCGCGGTTGACGAGGGCGCGGTACTCCCGGTCCACCCACTCCGTCACGGCGGCGTGCGGGAGGATGCCCTCCTCCGACGCCGTGTAGTCGAGCCCATCGAGCACGTCGCGATACGGGCCGAAGCCCGACAGCCGGAACGGGACGACGAGCACGCGCCGGCCCGCCTCGGTCTCGGCCGCGACGAACCCGCGGACGGCCCGCTCGGCCGCCGCGCGCGGCTCCGGCCAGTCTTCCCGGAGCGTCTCGACGCGGACCGCGTGGTAGCCGTCGGCGCGGAGGCCGCCGGTCAGGCGCTCCATCGCCGCGATCCACCGCGCGTTCTCGACATCGTCGCCGGTCCCGTGGGCGAGGACGAGGACCGACTCGTCGGCCGGCGACTGGCTGATCGCCTCGGCCCGGGCGGCGAGGATCCGGGAGACCTCGTCGGCCTGCATCAGCCCATCGAGCGAGAGGGTGAGGTCGAGGTCGTGCGCGACGGGCGCGGGCTGCTCAGGGTCGCCATGTCCGCCGCCGTGGCCGGCCCCGCGTCCGCCGCCGTGCGCGCCGTGGAGGATGAACATGGCCGGCGGGTCGTCCCGGAGGCCGAGGAAGTACTCGGTCTGGTGGAGGAACGAGCGGCCGTCGAGGAACAGCCGGACGATGGCGACGCGCTCGACGCCCTGGTCCGCGAGCTCGCCGAGGCCGGCCCCGAGCGACATGGGGTCGGCCATCCCGAACGCGAGGGCGACAGGGTAGCGCTCGCGGAGCGGGGCGAGCGCGTCCTCGACCGAGGCGTTCCAGGCGGGGTCACCGCCGTGGGCCATCACGAGGAGGCCTGGCGTGTCGGGGCCGGCGGCGGGCTGGGCCGCCGCGCACGGGAGC
>JAAXJP010000397.1 GCA_012269805.1 Rubrivirga sp. | reverse complement strand
AGGGCCTCGAGGCGGAGCGTGTCGCCCGGCAGCGCCGTCACGGCGAACGTGTCGGACGGGATGGCGAGGTCGCCGAGCTGGACGGCGAACCCGGCGCCGCCGTCGAGGAAGCCCTCGGGGGCGGGCTCGGCGGGGGGCAACTCGGGCGCCGGCTCGGGCTGGAGCACCCACAGCGTGCCGAGGGCCACCACCGCCAGCGCGAGCAGGACCAGGAGCGCCGGCGTCAGCGACCGACGCGTTCGGACGATGGGGATCTGGGCCATCTATCCAACGAGGTCGTAGACGTCTTGCGAGAAGTGGACCTCGCCGTCGGCGTCGGCCCAGACCGGGAGGTAGACGATGTAGACCGGGATGGTCTCGTCGAGCTCGACGCGCTGGCGGTCACCGGTCGTCATGTTCTCTCGGACCCGGGCCTCATCCCAGCCCTGCGGGCCGAGGACCCACGCGCCGAACTCGGCCGGCCGTTCGAGCCGGATGCACCCGTGGCTGAACGCGCGGTCGGCCTCCTCGAACAGCTGGTCGGCCGGCGTGTCGTGGAGGTAGACGGCGTAGTCGTTGGGGAACATGTACTTCACGAGCCCGAGCGCGTTGTCAGGGCCGGGGCCCTGGCGGATTCGGAGCGAGCCGTTCGCCACGCGCTGGAGGTTCGCGGCCGTCATGTCGTAGACCGTCGCGTCGACCGCGTAGTGGCTGACGATTTCGAAGCCCTCCTCCTGGAGCTGGGCGGGGCCGTCCGGCACCAGCTCCTCGGTCGCGATCGACGGCGGCACGTTCCAGTACGGGCGGAAGATGACGTGCTCCATCGTGTCGTGGAAGAGCGGCGTGGCCCGGTCGTCGTACTCGGCGCCGACGATGACCTCCATCTGGAGCGCCTCCTCGCCGCCCTCGAACGCGCGGACGGTGTACTCGGGCACGTTGACCATCACGTAGCGGGCGTCGGGCCCGGTCGGGACCTCCGGGAGCTCGTCCCAGCGGTCGAGCGTCGTCTCGATCTGCGCGACGCGCTCGGACGCCGGGACGTTGAGGGCCTCGCGCGTGTTGGCGCCGAGGAGGCTGTCCACCTGGAGCCCGTGGCGGACCTGGAACCGGGCGAGCGCCGCGACGAGCGGGCCGTCGAAGACCGCGCCCGCCTCGGCCGCGCCGCCGAGGGAGCCGGTCGCCGCGAGCCGCTGGCGGAGCGCCTCGACCTGGGCCGCGGCCGAGTCGCCGGGCTCGACGAGGTCGCCGTCCGGGATCGTCGGCCAGCCGCCGCGGTCGGCGATCCGGCGGTAACGGTCGCGGGCCTCCTCCAAGCGCGCCCGCGCCGTGACGAGCGAGTCGGCCGACATGGCGGCGGCCGTCGCGGAGGAGTCGACGGCGGGGCGGGCGGAGGCGCCGGCCGAGCCGGTCGTGGAGACGGGCGCGGCCCGATCCGGGGCCGTCCCCCCGGCGCCCGAGGCGGACGCGGTCGGGGACGCGTCGCCGCACGCGACGAGGGCGAGGAGGCAGACGAGGAGGGCGTAGGGCTGGAGCATGGGCGGGAGGTGACTGCTCCTCTGACGGACGCCACCCCCTTCCTGTTCAGGCCTTTCCCGGGTGTTCTCCTGGTCTAGAGGACCGCCCCACGCCCCGGTGCGGGCAGCTTCCACCCCACCGGCCTCCCCCGCCTCGGCGCCGAGGCAGGCCTACTCGAGCAGGCCGTACGGGTCGCCGGCGAACCAGACCGCGCCGTCGTCGCCGGCCCAGGCGGCGAGGTAGGCGACGACGACGGGCACGCGGCGCTCCAGGTCGACCTGCCGGTAGCCGCCCTCCGCCATCGCCGTCGCGACGGCCGGCTCGTCCCAGCCCTGCGGGCCGAGGAGCCACGCGCCCATCGCCGCGGGGCGCTCCAGCCGGACGCACCCGTGGCTGAGCGCGCGGTCGTCGCGGGCGAAGTAGCTCTTGGCCGGCGTGTCGTGGAGGTAGATGTTCTGCGCGTTGGGCAGCATCACCTTGAGGAGGCCGAGCGCGTTCTGCGGCCCGGCGGCCTGACGGATCAGGAGGTGGCCGGCCACGAGGCGCTGCAGGTTCCCCGCCGTCATCGGGTGGACCTCGGCCTCGGGCGCAAACCGCCGGACGAGCTCGAACCCGCTAGAGGCCAGCTTGTCCGGGCCCTGCGGCACCAGCTCCTCGATCGCGATCGAGGCCGGCACGTTCCAGTACGGGCGGAAGACGAGGTACTCGATCTCGTCGGAGAAGCGGGGCGTCCGCCACCCGTCCGCGTCGGCGCCGACGACGGCCCTCATCGACAGCACCTCGCGGCCGGCCTCGAAGCCCCGCACGCGGTACTCGGGCACGTTCACCAAGACCCACCGGCCGGACGTCGGGAGTGCGAGCGTGTCGAGCGCGGCGAGAGCCTGCTCGATCTGACGGGCCCGGCGGGCGGGGGCCACGTTGAGCGCGGCGCGCGTCTTGGGCCCGATGATCCCGTCGTCGTCGAGCCCGAGGCGGGCCTGGGCGCGGCGGAGCGCGCCGGCGAGGTCGGCGTCGAGCACATCGCCCGTGGCGGCGGCGCCGCCGAGGACGCCCTCGGCGCGGAGCCGCTGGCGGAGCGCGGGGACCTGCGCCGCGTCGGCCTCGCCCGGACGGACGAGCGGGCCGTCGGGGACCGTCGTCCACCCGCCGGCCTGGGCGACGGCGCGGTACCGGTCGAGGGCGTCGGCGAGACGGGCCGCGGGCGGCGGCGCCGACGCCACGGTGGCGAACGCCGCCAGCGCGGCGAGGAGGACGGGGCGAGCCATGTCGGGGGGACGGTCGTGAGCTCTCCCCCAACGTACGCGCCGGCGCCGGAGTCTCCGAGTCGGGCGCAACCGCGGCGCGCGCGGCGGGTTCGACGGGCCCCTCCTCTCCTACGCGCCATGCACCCCGACCAGTCGACGCCCGATAGCCACCGCTACACCGCCTCCGACAGCGAGGCCAACCGCCCGCACGCGCCCGAGGCCGACCAGGACGACGACGCCATCGAGACCGAGGACGACGCGGCCCCGGCCGCCCAGGAGGTCGACGAGGGCGCCCGCGTGGCCGAGGCCGGCAACGCCTACGTGGGCCGCGAGCTCGACGACGCGCTCAAGTCGAGCCCGCGCGTCGAGGACGGCGACGAGGCCGTCGACGAGGACCCGACCACGCCCGGCGACGACTGAGGCCCGACCGCGCCCCTCGACGCGGCCCCCGAGGCGGGCCGCCTCACGCCCCGCCGGCTCGCGGCCGCCGGAGGTCCCGAGCGATCATCCACCACGTCCCGACGCTCGCGAGGGCGCCGGCTCCCCACCCGACGGCGGCCATCGCACGGGCGAGGCCGGGCGCCCCGGCCGCCGGGTCGCGGGCCAGCAACCACCCGACGGTGCCGACGACCACGAGGAGCCCGCTGACCCCGCCGCGCGCCGTGGTGCGCCGGCGGGTGCGCGGTCTCTCGCTCTCACGGAGGTGGAGGTCGGAGCTCATCCCCGCCGCGGCGACGGCCAGGACGAGCCCCGTCGCGGCGTAGAGAGCCCAGAGCCCGATCACGTGGAGAGCGCGCATGGGAAGGCGGGGGGGAAGCGCTAGGACGATACAGCATCCGGAGCGCCCACGGGTCGACGCGCCCGTCTCAGGCGACCCGACGTAGACTCCGGGCAGACAGCCCCCACCCCCATGCGCCGCCTCCTCCTCGTCCTCCCGCTCCTCGCCGCCCCGCTGGCGCTCACCGCCTGCGAAGGGGGCGGCGACGCGTCGCCCGCCGCGGTCGTCGCCGGCGACGCCCGCGCGGCCCCGGCGCCGCCCGAGGCGGCC
>JAAXJP010000239.1 GCA_012269805.1 Rubrivirga sp. | reverse complement strand
GTGCACACGACGTCGCCGCTGTGCGGGTAACTGGCCGCGATGGACAGCCTCCTCTTCAACCGGGGGTTCAACGAGTGCGACCTCGGCGCCCTCGACGACCTGGTCACCGAGGACCTCGAGTTCTACCACGACCAGAGCGGGATCCAGGACCGGGCCGCGTTCTTCCGGGCGGTCGAGGAGAACATCTGTTCCTCCCCGGACCGGAAGCCCCTGCGTCGTCTGGTCCCGGGGAGCGTGGAGGTCTTCCCGCTCTACCGTGACGGCGAGCTCTACGGCGGCCTCCAGACGGGGCGCCACGAGTTCTACATCCGCGAGCCGGAGCGCGAGCCGTACATGACGTCGACGGCCTCGTTCGCCCACCTCTGGCTCCGGTCGGACTCGGGGTGGGCGCTGAGCCGCGTGCTGAGCTACGACCACGGGGCGCCGCCGTCGTACGGCCCACAGTTCGACGCGGGGCACCCGGCGCCGCTCTTCACAACGGACGACGAGGTCCTGTCGCTCCTCCGCGAGCACGCGATCCCATCGCTCGGCGTCGGGTACATCCGGGACGGGAGGCTGCAGCAGGTCCGGGTGTTCGGGGAGACGCGGGCGGGACACGCGGCCGGCTACGACACCGTCTACCGGGTGGCCTCGCTCGCGAAGCCGGTCACGGCGCTCGTCGTGCTCAAGCTCGCCGACGCGGGGCTCTGGGACCTCGACGACCCGGTGCACCGGTACTACACGGACCCGGATGTCGAGGGGGACCCGAGGCTCCCACGCCTCACGACCCGCCACATCCTCACCCACCAGTCGGGCTTCCCCAACTGGCGGTACCTGACGGAGAGCGGGCGCCTGGCCTTCGAGTTCGAGCCGGGGACGCGGCACCAGTACTCGGGCGAGGGCTTCGAGTACCTCCGGAAGGCGGTGGAGAGCCGGCTCGGCCGATCGCTCGCCGCCCTCGCATCGGAGTACGTGTTCGGGCCGCTCTCGATGACCCGGACCTCGTACGTGTGGGAGTCGTGGGTCGGCGAGGGCGACTACGCGGTCGAGCACGACGGGGCGGGGGCCCCGCTCGCGTTCGAACGGCACACCGAAGCGAACGCGGCGGCCAACCTGCTCACGACCGTCGGGGACTACGGGACGTTCATGGCCCACGTCCTGGGCGGCGCGGGGCTCTCGGACGACCTGTTCGCCGAGTTCGTCCGACCGGCCGCCGAGCAGGAGCCCGGGATCGCGTGGGGGCTGGGGGTCCAGGTCCTCCCCGGGCTGAGCGGCGGCGCGTACGCCCTCCAGCACACGGGGGGCGACGACGGGCTCAAGGCGTTGGCGGTGATGCTCCCCGAGTCGGGCCGTGGGCTCCTCGTGCTCTCGAACTCCGAGAACGGGAGGGTGCTCTGGAGCCTGCTGCTGGAGGAGGTCCTCGGCCCCGACGGCGAGGAAATCGTCCGGCGCAACCTGGAGTAGCGAGGTGCCCCCAGCGAACGGCTCAGCCGCACACCCCGGGGCGCACCCGGCCCTCCTCGACCCCATCATGGCCTCTGGACCGGTATCGGTGCGCGGCCCGATCTTCTAGCCGCCCGGCCTCGGCGGGGGGGCCGCCAGGGGGCAGGCCGCTCACCGAAGCGCCCATCGGGGGATCGACCTCGCCCGCCGTCTTCCACGCTGTCCGTCTCCATGCGCCTGCCCGCCCTCGCCGTCGCCCTCGTGCTGGTTCCCGCCGCGTGCGCGCAGGGCACCCGGGCGCCGGACGACCCGCCCGCCCGGGCCTCGGAGCCCGCCCGGACCTCGGAGCCCGACGGCCGTAGGGCGCACTCCGACGCGGTCCGGGGGTACGTCTCGTACGACGGCGCGGTCATCGCGCTCGTAGACGTCGACGTGATCGACGGCACCGGCGGCCCCCCGCTGAGGGGGCAGACGGTGCTCGTCGAGCGCGGCCGGATCGCCGAGGTGGCCCCTGTGGACTCGGTCGCCATCCCCGGCGGGGCCCGGGTCCTCCACCTGGGCGGCCGCACCGTCGTCCCCGGCCTCGTCGGGATGCACGACCACACGCACATGCCGGGCCTCCCCTTCATGGGCTACACCGCGACCCGGCTCTGGCTGGCCAGCGGGGTGACCACGGTCCAGACGGCCGGCAGCGCCGAGCCGGAGGCCGAGGCGGCGCTGGCGCGAGCGGTCGAGGCCGGCGAGGCGGTCGGCCCCACCATCTTCCCCTCGGCCCACTACGTCACCGGCCCCGGCGGCAACGGGCCGATGTCGAAGCCCGCGACGGAGGAGGAGGCACGGCGGTTCGTGCGCGAGGGGGCGGAGGCCGGGGCGACCTGGTTCAAGCTCTACCGCCACGTCGAGCCGCACGTCGCCGCGGCCGTGATCGACGAGGCGCACGCGCGGGGGCGGAGGGTCACGGGCCACCTCTGCTCGCTCACGTTCCGGGAGGCGGCGCGGATGGGGATCGACCGCATCGAGCACGGCCTCACCGCCTCCTCGGACTTCGTGGAGGGCAAGCCCGAGGGCGAGTGCGTCTCGACGCGGCGCGCGGCGGCGAACCTCGACCTAGGCGACCCGCGCGTGGCCGAACTCATCGACCTGCTGGTGCGGGAGGGGGTCACCCTGACCTCCACGCTCGCCATCATCGAGTCGCACTTCCCGCATCGGCCGCAGGCGGACGAGCGCTCGCTGGCCGTGATGTCGCCCGAGTGGCGGCGGCGCTACGAGGAGCGCCAGGGGCGCCTCGCGGCGCAGCCCGTGACGACGATGACGCCGGAGCTGCTCGCGACGCTGATGGCGTTCGAGCGCCTGTTCGTCGAGGCGGGGGGGCGGCTCGTGATGGGCCCCGACCCCGGCCGCCACGTGCTGCCGGGCTACGGCAACCAGCGGGGCTTCGAGCTCCTCGTCGAGGCGGGGTTCGCGGTCCCCGAGGCCGTCCGGATCGCCACGGCCAACGGGGCCGACGCCTTGGGCGTCGGCCACGAGGTGGGCCGGGTCGCGGAGGGGTACGTGGCCGACCTCGTGGTGCTGGGGGGTGACCTCGCCGCGCGGCCGTCGGCGATCCGCGACGTCGAGATCACCTTCAAGGGCGGCGTCGGGTACGACCCCCACCGGCTCGTGGCGGACGTCGTCGGGCAGGTGGGTCTCCGCTAGCGGGTGTGGACAGCTGCAGGATAAGGCGCGCACGAAGTCACGATTGGGGCCTCGCAAGGCGCGGGAGGAGGCCGGGGCCCGAACCCCGGACGACAAGCGAAACGAGGCGAGAACGGAATCTGGCCCGTGAGAGCCGATCTAGGTGAAGGTCCACACCCTCAGCTGCGAGGCTCCATCCCTTGAGTGGTTGGAGCCGGGAGCGGGTCCCACCCCTCCTCCACCGAGGTCCGCGAGCGGGCCGGCCGCCTCGCCCTCGACCACGGCTACCCCCTCAGTGGGCCGCTACCCGGTTGGTCGCCTCGACCGGCCGAGGCGGGGGCGATCGGCTGCACGGCTGAGACGCTCCGCAACGGGGTCCGGCCAGCCGAACGTGTCCCCGGGCACCGCGGACCGTACGGGGCGGGGGTCAGCCCCGGACGTCGGTCGTGCGCCGCCGCGTCGCCGCGGCGGCCACAGCCGCCGCCAGGTAGACGGCCCCCGCCGTGCCGAACGCCCACGCGTACCCGTCGAGGGGGTCGGGGGGCGCCGCTGCCACGGCCATGAGGAGCGCGAACCCGACCGTCGGGCCGAGCTCCATCGCCGTATTCATCACCCCGCCCGCGCGCCCCATCCGCTCCGGCCCCCCGCCGGCCGTCGCTAGCACGGCGGCCCCCGCGCAGCTCCGCGCCCTGCCGCCCGCCCGCCGCG
>JAAXJP010000545.1 GCA_012269805.1 Rubrivirga sp. | reverse complement strand
CCTGGCAACTCCGTTCGTTCAGGCCCAGAACGTCGACCCCGTCGTCCACCTGCCCAATGGCGTCGCGCCGACGCCGGCGGCCGAGCGCCTCGAGGCCGCCGCCCAGCGGGAGCGGCTCGCGGAGGCGTCGCCCGTGGCCGAGGTCCCGTTCCGCTCCATCGGCCCGACGGTCATGAGCGGGCGCGTCACGGCCGTCGAGGGGCGGCCCGGCGACCCGTCCACGTTTTACGTCGCTTACGCCTCGGGCGGGCTGTGGGCGACCGACAACGGCGGGGCCTCGTTCGTCCCGCTGTTCGACCACATGCCGACGATCACGATCGGCGACCTCGACGTCGACTGGCGCGACCCCGAGGGCGACGGGCCGACGCTCTGGGTGGGCACCGGCGAGTCCAACTCGTCGCGGTCGTCGTACGCCGGGACGGGCGTCTACCTCAGCCGTGACGGCGGCACGACGTGGACCCACGTCGGGCTGGAGGAGACCCAGCACATCGGGCGCGTGGCGGTCCACCCCGACGACCCGAACACGGTCTGGGTCGCGGCCATCGGCCACCTCTACTCGCCGAACCCCGAGCGCGGCGTCTACCGCACGACCGACGGCGGCACGACGTGGGAGAACACGCTCTTCATCGACGACGACACGGGGGCCATCGACCTCATCCTCGACCCGCACGACGCCGACCGCGTCTACGCCGCGACGTGGACGCGCAGCCGCCGCGCGTGGGACTTTCGCGAGGGCGGCCCCGGCTCGGCGGTCTGGGCGAGCGGCGACGGCGGCGTGACGTGGGAGCGGCTCAGCGTCGAGGGCTCGGGCTTCCCGACCGGTGCGACGGTCGGGCGGATCGGCCTCGACGTCCACCCGAGCGGCGTCCTGTACGCCGTCGTCGACAACCAGGCGCGGCGGCCGGAGGACCCAGACGAGGAGGAGCCGGCCGTCACGCGCGACCGCCTCCGCACGATCTCGCGGGCCGAGTTCCTTGAACTGGCGGAAGAAGACCTCAACGCGTTCCTCGACGCCAACAACGTTCCGTACAGCTATACCGCCGAGTCGATCCTCGAGGACGTCCGCGACGGGCGCCTCGACCCGGCCGACCTCGTCGCGTTCTTGGAGGACGCCAACGCACAGCTCTTCGACACGCCCGTGGTCGGGGCCGAGGTCTACCGCTCCGACGACCAGGGGCGGACGTGGACGCGGACGCACGAGGGCAGCCTCGACGACCTGTTCTACTCGTACGGCTACTACTTCGGCGTCGTCCGCGTCGACCCGGCCGACGTCGACCGCGTCTACGTCCTCGGCGTACCCCTCGTGGCGTCCGTTGACGGCGGCGCGACGTGGCAGCGCGCGGACGCCGCGCACGTCCACGTCGACCACCACGACCTCTGGTTCGACCCCGAGCGGCCCGGCTACGCGCTCTCCGGCAACGACGGCGGCCTCAACCTGACCTACGACGGCGGCGCGACGTGGACGAAGCTCAACCGCCCGGCCGTCGGCCAGTTCTACACCGTCCAGGTCGACGACGCCGAGCCGTACAACGTCTACGGCGGGCTCCAGGACAACGGCGTGTGGGTCGGGCCGAGCACCTACGCGCCGAGCCCCGAGTGGCGGGCCGAGGGCGACTACCCGTACCGCCGGCTGTTCGGCGGCGACGGGATGCAGGTCCAGGTCGACGACCGCGACGGGACGGTCTACACCGGCCTCCAGTTCGGCAACTACGTCCGGACGCACCGCGACGGCGGGCGGATCGAGCGGACCGTCCCGCAGCACGAGCTCGGCGAGCGGCCGTTCCGGTTCAACTGGCAAACGCCGATCTGGCTCAGCCGTCACCTCCCGGACGTCCTCTACCTCGGCTCGAACAAGGTCCACCGCTCCCTCGACCGCGGCGACACGTGGGAGGCGCTGAGCGACGACCTCACCGGCGGCGGCCGGCCCGGCGACGTGCCGTACGGGACGCTCACGAGCCTCCACGAGTCGCCGTTCGAGTTCGGCACGCTCGCGGCGGGCACCGACGACGGCCACGTGTGGGTAACGGAGGACGGGGGGCGGACGTGGCGCGACCGTTCGGCCGGGCTGCCGGAAGACCTCTGGGTGAGCCGCGTCGAACTCTCCGCTCACGACGCGGACCGGCTTCTCGTCGCGCTCAACGGGTACCGCTGGGACCACTTCGACAGCTACGTCTTCCGCTCCGACGACCTCGGGCGGACGTGGGAGCGGATCGGCCTCGGCCTGCCCGCCGAGCCGGTCAACGTGGCGAAGGAGGACCCGCACAACCCGGACGTGCTCTACGTCGGGACCGACGGCGGGCTCTACGTCTCGCTCGACGGGGGCACGTCGTTCTCCGCCTTCCACGGCCAGCGCGCGGCGGCGCCCGAGGCCGGCGGCCCGTTCGACGACGTGGAGGAAGGGGCGCGGCTGCCCTACGTGCCGGTCCACGACCTCGTGGTGCAGGCGCGCGAGCGCGACCTCGCCGTCGGCACGCACGGTCGGTCGCTGTGGATCGCCGACGTCGGCCTCGTGAGCCGCCTCACGCCGGACGTCATGGCGAGCGCGCTCCACGTCTTCCCGCCCGACACCACGCAGCACCAGACGAACTGGGGTGACCGCGGCTACACGTGGTCCGACCCGGCCGAGTCCACCGTCGAGGTCGGCTACTGGACGACGGCGACGGGCACGGCGCGCGTCCGCGTGCTCGATGCCGAGGGCGACGTGCTCCGCCAGTGGGACGACGCGGCCGAGCCTGGTCTCAACCTGATGGCCTACGACCTCGTCTCGGACCGAGCGCTCGCGGACGACGCCGAGGCGGGTGAGGACACGGGTGCGTTCTACCTCGTCCCGGGCGCGTACACGGTCGAGGTATCGGTCGGCGGCCAGACGGCGTCGGTGCCGCTCGTTGTCGAGCCGGGACCGGAGCCGCGCAGCCGCGCGCGAAAGAAGATGCCGTAGGTCGCAAGGGGGGCGGCCGGGTCGGGGCACGTGCGGGTGTGCCCCGGCCGCAGGCGTCGAGGCCCCCGAGGCGGGCGGTGTCGGACGAGTCCGACACGGGCGCAGCCGGTGATCTGACGGGGAGGGGCGGGGGCGTCCGCTGGTGGTCGGGCGCCGCGTCCGGGAGGTTGGGAGCCGGGCCACGCCCTTCTCCTCCTCTCCACCTCCCCCACATGACCTCTCGATATTCCACCGCGTCCGCGCTCGGGCGGCTCCGCGGCCTCGTCCTCCTCATTTCCCTTCTGTTCGCCGGCTCGGCGAGCGCGCAGGGCGGCGCCGTCATCGGCCCGTCGCTTCAGAGCGCGCTCGCCGACGCCGCCCCCTCGGCCCAGCTTGAGGTCATCGTGACCTACGGCCAGGACGGCCCGCTGACGCCCTCTCAGACGGCCGTGCTCTCGGCCCTCGGCGTGTCCGGGGTCACGATGCAGGCGCTCCCGATCGCCGGCGTCCTCGCCACACCGGCTCAGGTCGCCGCCCTCGCACAGGCTGACGGCGTCCGCTCGGTGTGGCTGAACGAGCCCGTCGAGTTCTACAACGGCGACGCCCGCGAGATCACGGGCGTCGAGAAGGTCCGGACCGACCCGGCCTTCCGGACCGCGATGGGCCTCCCGTACTCCGGGAAGGGGGTCGGCGTCGTCGTCCACGATTCGGGCGTCGATGGGACGCATCCCGACCTCCAGCTCGGGCAGAACCTTGTCCAGAACGTGCTTGGGAGCCAGAACCTCGGATCGTTCCGGAGCCTGACCGGCCAGGTCGTCCCGGTGACGTACCTCGAGGACCAGCTCAACACCGACACCAACTCCGGCCACGGCACGCACGTCGCCGGGACCGTCGGCGGG
>JAAXJP010000107.1 GCA_012269805.1 Rubrivirga sp. | reverse complement strand
ACTGTTTTCTACATAAGCAAGTGCTCCCATTGAATTAAAGTAAATTCGCTTGTCATCCTCAGTGTTTATTGGTGTTCCAGCAACAGGAAATCCGTTTCGATAGATAATGATTTCCCTCAGGTCAAATTTTTGAAAACGGAATGGATTCACATTATTTGAACCGTTGAATGACTCGCTCGAAGACATTGCCACTATAAGTCTTCTGATGGGTTCTTTTGTAAAAATATCCTCATGTTTCCACACAGAGCTGCCTGCTTGAACCAAAAAATTTTTTGTGATTACTTCATTATATCGATAAATTGCGGGGGTTTTGATCAAAGTTTTCTCGATTGCATTCACAACATGATCGGACACTGTCATTTTTCTAACGTATATATTTGCACTCTCAAATTTCAGCTTATAGTTTTTGGTATCGCTTTCACTCATTATTACAAACTCATTTTGAGATCTTCTGAATGAAATTCGAAGCGTCACGCCACTGACCAAATGTTTTTCGCAAGACAGAAAATCAACTGCCAGCCGTCCATATAAAGTCACTTCTCTCGATTGGCGAACTACTGATTGTTTGCTCTCAGCTATCGTATTTGTCAAAGTTGCTGGGTCAGACTCATACAAATATCCTTGACAGCCTAGCCAAGTTTTTTTGGCATCTTGTCCGTGAGAAAACTCGGTTTCTATAAAAGCTTTCTGCGCATAAAGTCCATTTGCTGATGATATTTTGATACCGTTAGCAGATACAGTACAATCGTTAAACAAAGCATGCAAAGCGTTATTGGCAAGGCTAGCGTTATCAGATTTTGTCGCGTCGGTGCCATCATAGTCAAGATTTGCTCCGTTGGGTTTTGTAACTTTACATTTAACTTCCAAGTATATTTTTTGCAAATCAATAAAATTGTTTCGATCGCCTATAACTTCAAATTCTAACGATGAACCAGATGGTGAATACAGGGGTCCAGTTTTTTGTTCAAAAGAATGATCAAAGGTAACAAGTAAAGGGGGCTTTTCAAAGATGTCTAGTGAACTGTGGGTAGCCTCGGTCGGTAAAGCAAAATTATTTAGCATTTTTAACGTTGGAGAAAAAATCAGAACGACTTCTTTTTGCAATGTGTTTTCGAGAAATGGTTGGTTTCTTTTGGTTCGCCTGTTTACGCTTTGAAATATGATGAGCTCCGCCCAATTGCTTACGAGCGGTTTTGGTAACAGTATTACGAAGAGCTTGTTTGGCCGATTGTTTCTTGGTAACTACGTCCAGCAACTCGGGTGCTGCTTGTGCGATAAGTTCACGTCCTATAAGTCTTTTTCGCCGCGGGCCAAATAATTTTGCGCGCAATTGGAAAAGCTACCCTTCCGATGCCCGCTGCCAATGCTCCAAACCCGCTTCCTCTTTGTCTGTAATGGCCGGAGAAATAAAGCATAGAATTTGATGCTTGTTGTGCGTAATATTGTTCCATATTTATTCAACACGCCTGAATGATAGATTGATAATAACCTTTCCACTGCCAACAAATGGAACAAGTCTTCCTGTCTCGGTTCGTAATTCAACTTTAATGTTTTGAATGTTATTAAAAAGGATCGGCTTGTAATCTAAATTTGTGAATCATTTTTGCTGAATTGGTACTGTGGAAACCAAGCTGCCGTTTTTCAGTCGTCTTTCCGTATCAATGATTTTTAAAATTGGAGCTTTTGTATCACCCACATATTGATATTCGATAATGTCCACATAAACAAACATGAGTTGAGTACCACATGCAATATCGCTGGGATGTTCTGCTGTGTGTGCGTTTATAACATTTTCTTGCAAAAACAAAACGGTATTGGTCTTATATCCAATGTGTCGAAAGTTACCAAAACCGTCACTAGCACCATCAAATCCTAGAAGACTCGGTATTTGTTCATCTTCAAATGATATTCCTTCACCAGTGCCAAATGTTATTGTTATTTTGTTAGTTATTGGATCAAGAACGTAATCAAATGTCTCCAACGTTGTGTTGACTTTTATTTCCTTCAAAATATCCACAGCGTTTTTATACACTCCAGCAGTGATACGTCTTGCGTGACCATCACGGGTTCTCCGAAAAATTTCATTGTCATCAACTCCGAAAGGAAGTTTGGCCAAATCAGACTTTGGATACTCTTTTATAAGTGTTGAAGTTACATTTTGAATATTTGCCGGAAAAATGACAGACTCTAGAGCGACTTGCCATTTGCCTTCCAACTGTAATGGTTGTGCGAGCTGATTTCGAAAACTAGCTAGTGTGTTGTTTTTGAATATGTCCATTGATGCATTTGACACAAGGTGAATTGAAAATCTCTCCTCCATCTTAGCTATCTTGTAATAATTTTACTTGCACTAATTCCGGCTCGTAGAATTTGCCCAAGATTTTTTCGTCGTTGGCGTCGATCAATGTGTATGTTGGCGGATTTAGTGTGTTCACTTTTTCGACTGTAAAAACTTCGTCTGTAAAATTCTGCTTGTAACCCTTACGAAAAGGCAGATCAGGTTTTGCAATTCGAACAAAGTCGCCAATTTTTAACTTTGGTAGACGTAAGAAACTAGTTGACTGTTCATTAGCCAATGAAACTAAAAATGGCTCGTGTTTTTTAGAAACTTTATTAGGAGCAAGTTTTGTTACTCTGTTAACACGGCTATTTATGGTATTTACAAAATCGGGTAATTTATCAATATAAATCCAAGTCCACTTGTCTTCCAAATATTTATAAATAATACTTTTCAGCGATCTTATGTTTCTTTCAGCAAATGCTGATTTTGTTTCACTTTGGGTTGTGTAAGTTGCTATTCCACGTTTCTCGCATAGTTTCTTGAAAGCACCCTTGAATTCTGTTCCTTTGTCTGTCCATACTTTTTCAGGTTGTTTCTTGCGAATCATTTTTGCGAACGCTGTTGCACATTCTTCAGCTCCTTTGTTTTTCAATGGTTCAACCCTGAGATATCGCGATAGTACGTCAACAGCAACCAACAGATATTTTGTTCCCTTATTATGTTTTGATAGCTTGTCAACATAAGCTAGATCTACAGACCAAATTTCGTTGATCCGAAAAGCAAGGACCTTAAGTCGTGGAAAATTTGATTTGAAAACTTTGTACTTTGTATGAGCTGCTTTGTTTTGTAAAAATGCTTCAACTGTAGAAGCGGGTAAGTTGCTTGCTTTTACGAGGTTTGCTTTACTTCCATAAGCCGCTTTTCCTTTGCTATATAACCTATTTAAGAGTTTCAAATTCAAACGCGTCAACTTATCGTCTCCTTGGAGGTATGATTTATTCATAATCTTCACCTTGTTCTGTTTCGACAAATTCGTCGTATTCACTTTGCCAGTTTTCGGGAGGGTCAATTTCTTCATCGTCAAACTCATTCGCAGTTGTACTTTCTTCTGTTTGTGACAAATCTTGACCGCTTACGCCCGCATTTTGCCACTTGCGTTCTTCTTCAGCCAAGTAACGTTGTTGTTGTTGAACTGATTGTAATAGAAACTTTTTTGCATATGAATTGGAAACCAAATATTCTGGAAGCTGTAATTCGTATAAAATGACAAAATCTCTAAATTGAAGTTTTTTTGTGTTCTGCTGCATGTTATTTAAAAATGAATCGATACTTGGACCACGCCTACGACTTTTGCCAATGTAAATACGTCTGTCTTCAGGGTTAACTAATAGTCGATTATTGTTGTTGATGCGTTGGAAAATTGTTTTTGTTCTTGCAATCTTAGTTTTGGACATTAGAGGTGCTAACTCAGTCAATAAGTCATCCAGCAACGACCCAGAGTTGTCGAAAATGTATGTTTCATTATCTCTACCAGAAAA
>JAAXJP010000657.1 GCA_012269805.1 Rubrivirga sp. | reverse complement strand
GCTCGTCGTCAACACGGCCCGGTTCGAGGTCGCGGCGGACCCGACGGTCGCCGGCTTCGAGGAGAAGGCCGACGAGCTCTACGCCCTCCTTGGCGACCTTACGGGCCGGGGCGCGGCCCACTTCCGCCAGCGCGTCGCGAACCGGTCGAGCCGGCAGTACGTGGTCCTCGTGCGCGACCTCGACGAGGCGTCGAAGGAGGCGCTCGACGCGGGCGGCTTCCGCGGGCTGATCGTGCAGGGCTCGTACCAGCGGCGCTACAACTACGGCGCGCGCGCGGCCCACGTGCTCGGGCACGTCACGCGCGACCTCCGCGGGGTGGCCGGCCTCGAGATGACGCTCGACGAGGCGCTCCAGGGCACGCCCGGCCGGCAGGCCGTCCAGCGCGACCGCCGCGGCCACGTCCGCGCCGTCGTCGGCGGGACGCGCGTGGACCCGCGCCAGGGCGACAACGTGGTCCTGACCATCGACCTCGTGCGGCAGGCGATCCTCGAGGAGGAGCTCGCACGCGGCGTCGCGGCCGCGGGCGCGACGTGGGGCACGGCCGTCGCCCTCGACCCGAAGACGGGCGCGATCCTCGCGATGGCCAACGTCCCGACGTACGACCCGAACCGGGCCGGGGCCTACTCCGACGCCGCCCGCCGCAACCACGCCGTCGTCGACCGGCTCGAGCCGGGCTCGACGTTCAAGTTGGTGACCGCCATCGCCGCCGTCGAGAGCGGCGCCGTCGCGCCCGAGGACGTGTTCGACACGGGCCAGGGCTGGCGCGTCTTCCATGGGCGGACGGTCCAGGACGCCCACGCCTACGGCCGGATCACGTTCGCGCAGGCCATCGCCAAGTCGTCGAACATCGCGATGGCGCTGGCGGCCCAGCGGATCGGGTCGGGCCCGCTCTACGAGGCTGCCCGCGACCTCGGCTTCGGCCAGCCCACCTTCGTGGACCTCCCGGGCGAGGTGGCCGGCTCGCTGCGTAAGCCCGAGGACTGGAGCGGGGCAACGCTCACGTCGATGAGCCGCGGCTACGGCGTCGAGGTGACGCCGCTCCAACTGGCCGTCGCCTACAGCGCGTTCGCCAACGGCGGCCTTCTGGTCCGGCCCTACATCGTGGCCGAGCGGCAGGACCCCGCAACGGGCCGCACCGTGTGGCAGGCCTCGCAGGACTCGGTCCGCCGCGCGTTCCGGGCCGAGACGGCCGAGCGGCTGATGCCCTACTTCGAGGCCGTCGTGGGTGAGGACGGGACGGCGGAGCGGGCGGCCGTCACGGGCCTCCGGATCGCCGGGAAGACCGGGACCGCCCAACGGGCCGTCGGCGGCGGCTACTCCAAAACGTACCGGTCCTCGTTCGTCGGGATGTTCCCGGTCGAGGACCCCGAGGTCGTGCTGGCCGTCGTCCTCGACAACCCGACGAACGGCTACGGCGGCGGGACGGTCGCCGCGCCCATCTTTGGCGCCACGGCCCGCCGCTGGATCGGCACGTTCCCGACGATCGCCGAGCGCGTCGCGCCGTCCGGCACGATCGCCGCGCGGACGGGCGCGCGCGTCCCCGACGTGGACGGGCTCCCGGCCACGCTCGCCGCCCAGCGCGCTCGCGCCGAGGGCCTCCGCGTGCGCTACGACGAGGACCTCCCGTGGCGGACCGTCTCAACGCGCGTCGAGACCGACTCGCTCGACCTCCGCGACCCGCTCCGCCTCGACGCCGCCGAGGACGCGGCCGTCAGCCGGATGCCCGATCTCCGCGGCCGGAGCGTCCGCGAGGCCGTCACGTGGCTCCGCTCGCTCGGCGTCGACGCCCGCGTGCGGGGGCACGGCATCGTCCGCCGCCAGTCCGTCGCCGCCGGGGGGCCGCTCCCGGCCACCGTCGCGCTCACCGCTTCGAGACGATGAGCGCGCTCCACGCCCAGCTGCCCACGGTCCACACCGCGCCGGTCGCCGTCGCCGAGTTGGCGGCCCGGCTGCGCGAGCGCGGCCTCCTCGACGGCGACGCCGTCGGGCCGACCGATGGGCTCATCCAGGACGTCACGATCGACAGCCGCCGGGCCGGCGCGGGGGTTTTGTTCGCGGCCATCAGCGCCGATACCCATACGGGCCGTGACGGCCACGACTTTGTCGACGACGCGCTCGCGCGCGGCGCCTCGGCGGCCCTCGTCTCCGGCGAGTGGCTCCGCAAGCGCACCGAGGCCGAGGCCTCGACGTCGACTCCGGTACCCTTGGGGAAGGGTGAGCGTCTCCCCGGCGCGGCTCTCGTTCCGGCAACGGATTCGAGGGCCGCGCTGGCGGAGATCGCGACGGACGTCTACGGACGCCCTGGCGACGCGCTCACGCTCCTCGGCGTCACCGGCACGAACGGGAAGACCACGACGGTCTTTCTGCTCCACCACCTGTTGACCACGCTCGGACAGACCGCCGGCCTCGTCGGGACCGTCGAGAACCGGATCGGCACCGAGCGCTACGCGACGCAGTTCACCACGCCCGAGGCGCCGGCCCTCCAACGCCTCCTGCGGGCGATGGTGGAGGCCGGCTGCTCTCACGCCGCGATGGAGGTCTCGAGCCACGGGCTCGCCCTCGACCGCGTGCGGGCGCTGCCCTTTCGCGTCGCCGTCTTTACGAACCTCACGCAGGACCACCTCGACTACCACCGGACGTTCGGCGAGTACGAGGCGGCCAAGAAGCGCCTCTTCGACGGCCTCGGCCCGGACGCGGTCGCCATCGTCAACGGCGACGACCCGGCGCACACGCGGATGACGGCCGACACGGCCGCGCGCGTCGTGACCTACGGCACGTCCGAGGACGCCGACGTCCGCGTCGAGGTGCTCGAGAACGCCGTCGACGGGCTGACGCTCCGCCTCGATGGCGCCGGGCGGCGGTTCCGGATGGCGGGCCGGTTCAACGCCCTCAACCTCGCCGCGGCGTACGCGGCCGGCGTCGCCCTCGGCTTCGACGAGGCAGCTTGCCTCGACGCGCTCGCCGACGCGCCCGGCGTGCCCGGCCGGTTCGAGACGGTCCGCGAGGGCGGCGTCCTCGGCGTGGTCGACTACGCCCACACGCCGGACGCACTCGACAACGTGCTCAAGACCGCTCGCGAGATCGTGCCCGAGGGCAACCGCCTCTGGGCCGTCTTCGGCTGCGGCGGCGACCGCGACGCCGGCAAGCGCCCGCTCATGGCGCGGGTCGCCGAGACCGTCGCCGACCGCGTCGTGATCACCTCCGACAACCCGCGGACCGAGGACCCCGACGCCATCCTCGACGACGTCGAGGCCGGGCTGGAGCGCCCCGAGGCGGCCACCCGCATCGCCGACCGGGCCGCGGCCATCGCCCACGCGGCCACGGAGTCGGCACCCGGCGACGTGGTCGTGATCGCTGGCAAAGGCCACGAGACGTACCAGATCGTCGGGACCGAGCGCCGTCACTTCGACGACCGCGAGGCGCTCCGCGACGCCCTCATTACCCGAGCCGAGGCCCGATAGTGCTGTACCTCCTCTTCGAGTGGATCGAGCAGACGTTCGCGCCGCCGGGCTTCCAGGTCTTTCAGTTCTCGACCGTCCGCGCCGGGCTGGCGGCGGCGACGGCCCTCCTCGTGGCCCTCTTCGCCGGCAAGAAGATCATCCGCGCCCTCCGGACCAAGCAGATCGGCGAGACGATCCGCGAGGGCGAGGACGCCGGCGCCGTGAGCCACGCCCACAAGGCCGGCACGCCGACGATGGGCGGCGTCATCCTCCTGCTGGCGCTCGCCTCGGGCGTCCTCCTCTGGGGCGACCTGACGAACACCTACGTCTGGATCGCCCTCGTGGCGACGCTCTGGATGGGCGCCTTCGGCTTCGCCGACGACTACATCAAGGTGGTCAAGAAG
>JAAXJP010000149.1 GCA_012269805.1 Rubrivirga sp. | reverse complement strand
CTCCCGGGCCGCGGCCGGCTCGGGCGGGCTCGGGGGGGAGCGCCGGTCCCCCCGCGCCCGCTACTAGCGGCGCGGCCCGGCCCGCCGGGGCGCCGCGGCGGGCAGGGCCGAACGAAGACGGGGCCGCCGCGTGGTGCGACGGCCCCGCTGTCGGGACGAGCCAGACGTGTCTAGGCGTCGGCGGTCGCGGCCCAGGCCTGCTGCGTGCGCTGGACGGCCCGCTGCCCGACCGTCGCGTCGATCGCCTTGTCCTCGTCGGCAAGCTCAGCGGCGACGACCGTGCAGACGGCCTCGGAGAGCTGGCCGATCAGGCCCGTGAGGTCCTCGAGGTTGCCGATCGCGAGTTGGGCGAGGTCGTCGGCCTTGAGCGCGAGCGCCGACGTGTACAGCATGTGGTAGCTGACGGCGGCGAGGCTCGTGGCCGTGTACGTGTCGCGGATCATCCGCGAGACCTTGTCGGTCGACCGGAGTTGGTCGTAGAGGCCGGCGGCGACCCCGAGCGCGCCGGTGACGGCCTCCTTGACGGCCTCCTTGAGATCGCCGTCGTCGGTCCGGTCGTTGTACGCCTCGAGCGCGGAGACGTGGCGGGAGAGCGTCGACTTGAGCGACGTCAGGACGGTGACGGCGTCGGGGTAGCGGGCGGTGTCGTCGGAGGCGAGTTGGCGTTCGACGGCCTTGAGGATGTGGCCCTCGACGGCCGCCATGTCGGTGACGTAGTTGTTGAGGATGGCGGTGCGATCCATAGCGAAGGGGAGACGGTGAGAAGGGACCCGTTCGACCGCCCCCGCCCTCGGACCGTTCCGTCCACCGAGCCCGGAGGTGAGCAATTCGCCCCTGCGCCATACGAAGTCGGGCAACGCCCGCCCCCCCGTTCCGCTAGCGGATGAGCGCCACCTTCCCGTACGTCGTCGAGCCGTCCGAGCCGGCGGCGGCCACGAGATAGACGCCCGACGGGACGGGCGCGCCGCTCTCGTCCCGGCCGTCCCACCGGAACGACCCGCCGCGGACCTCGGCGGCGTACACCACGTCGCCCGCGACCGTCATCACGCGGACCTGGGAGACGGCCGTCGCCAGGCCGCTCACGACCACGCCGGACGGATCCGACGCCGGGCGGTATGGCGAAGGTGCCGTCGTGAGCGTCTCGGAGCCGACGCGGGGCCGCGTGGCGTCGCCGGGCGCGCTGAAGAGCCCCTCGTCCGTGACGAAGTACACGCGGCCGGACTCCCGGTCGACGGAGACCGCGAGGACCCCGTCGCTCGGGAGCGGGCTGGTCTCCGAGGTGATCGTGCGGACGACGCCCGTCCCGGCGGCGTTGACGAGGTACGCCCCGCTGGACGTCGCGACCCAGATCTGACCGGCCGGGTCCACCTCGAGGTCGTTGACGGCGACGTCGCGGAGGAGGTAGCTCGTGCCGTCTTCCGTGAGCGGCCACTGGGGCGCGGCGAGGCTGGGGTCGGCGGCGAACGCGTCGAGCGGGCGGAACACGGACGCGATGCCGCGCGCGGTGCCGAGCCACACCCGCCCGTCCGGCGTCACGACCACGTCGCGGACGTCGGGGTCTGGCAGCCCGATCCCCGCGCTCGGGCTCCCGGTGAACCGCGTGGCGCGGTCGTCGGCGGCCGAGGCCGGGTCGGCGCCCGTGTCCCACACGCCCAGGCCGTTGGACCCGAGCGCGAGCCACTTCTGCCCCAGCCGGTCGATGGCGAGCCGGAACGCCTCGGCGGTCGGCGGGATGCCAGACCCCGAGGGGTATGGGAGGCCCTGCCAGCTCTCGCCGTCGAACCGGTGGAGGGGGAACTCAGAGAAGTTGAGCACCCACGCCACGTCGTCGTCGTCCACCGCTACGTCGCGGACCACGACGTAGCTCGGCCCTTCGCCCGGAAAGGTGCGGAGCGACGAGTTCGTCTCGTCGTAGGTCACGACGGCGTCGTCCTGGAAGACGGTGACCCCGTCTCCGTTCGAGCCCGCGTAGAACGTGCCATCTGGGCCGACCGATGCGGAGATCCAGGATGCGCGACCGATGTCGAGGGACGTGTCGTCGGTCCGGTAGGTGGTCCACGCACCGTCGTCCAGTCGGCTGACCGAGGCAAAGGGGGCCGCCTCGAGCTGGCCGGTCACCGTCCAGACCACGCCGTCGTCGCTCACGGCGAGGTCGAGGATCTGCGGGGAGAGGGGCCCGGGCGGAGCGACGGGCTCCGGCGACACCGGGTTGGTTCCCGGGGCGGGAGCAGGCGGGAGCGGCAACAGCCCGCGGACCCGATCGCCGACCCATGGCCGGCCGTCCGGTCCGATGACGACTCCGGAGAGCGCGTTCGCCCCCTCGATCTGGTAGCGAGACCGCGAGCCCCCGGCTTGCGTGGCGTACGCGAACAACCGGGCCGAGGCATACAGAAACCCGTCGCCGACCGCGAGCGACGACATGACGTCGTCGGCGGTGAACTGGCGCTCGTACGTCCCGTCGGGGGTCCGCCGGTACAGGTCTCGCGTGCCGGGCCGTCCGCCCCCTACGTAGACCGCGCCCTCAAAGAGGGCCAGACTGTACGCCTCCCCATCGAACGCGGGGTCCCGCGTCCACGAACTCGGCGCCTGGAGGTTGCCCGCGTCGCGCGGGGCCGTGACCAGCCCGCCGTCGGTCGCGACCCAGAGGCCGGGCCGTCCGTCGGGGAGGGGCGCCTCGAGAACGTCGTTGGCGCCGGTCCCGCCTTGGAGGTCGGCGAACCGGGGGAACGAGTTCCGGACCCGCTCGGCCGCCGCGTCGAACACCACGACGCCGAAGTCGGTCGCGACGTAGAGGACGTCACCGCTCACCACGATCCGCCGGACGCCGCGTGCGGTGTACTGGCTCGCGCGGGAGATCTCGTAGAAGGCCCGGGCCTCGCGAGCCTCGGGGTCGTACCGCTCGAGAACGCCGTCGGCGTACCCGATCCACACGACGCCGCGGGCCTCGTCGACCGCGAGCGCGCCGACGGAGCCGCCCTGGATCGCGCCGGCCGCCGTCTCCGTCAGCAGTTCGCCCGTGCCGACGTCGTAGAAATAGAGGCCGGCGTCGCTCGCCGCCCACAGCCCGCCCAGGCCGGACGCCACGGCCGTGACCTCGCTGTAGGCGGGGTAAGCCAACCAGCCCTCGGCCGACTGGGCCGAGGCGGAGACGGTCAAGAGGCAGCCGACGAGCAGCGCGAAGAGGGTCCGCATGGAGGCGGGGGGGTGGTTCGCGTAGCGGTCGTCGGGAGCGGTGCGGGGCTAGCGGCCGATCTGGGCCGTGAGGTTGACCATCTCGACGGCGGCCGCGGCCGCCTCGGCGCCCTTGTTGCCGGCCTTGGTGCCGGCCCGCTCCCACGCCTGCTCGATCGTGTCGACGGTGAGCACGCCGAAGAGGACCGGGACGCCGGTCTCCATCGCCGCCCGCTGGCACCCGCTGGCGACGCCCGACGCCACGTAGTCGAAGTGGGCCGTGGCCCCACGGATGACGGCGCCGAGGCAGATCACGGCGTCGTAATTGCCCGTCTGGGCGAGGCCGTGGGCCACGAGCGGGATCTCGAACGCGCCCGGGCACCACGCCACGTCGACGGCCTCGGTGTCGGCGCCGTGACGGGAGAGCGCGTCGAGGGCGCCGTCGAGGAGGCGCCGCGTGATGGCCTCGTTGAAGCGGCTCGCGACGACGGCGTAGCGCGCGCCGTCGGGCGAGACGAGGGCTCCTTCGTAAGTCGTGGGCATCGGTCGGGAGGGGCGGCCCGCAAGGTAACGACCGCTCGCGGCGGCTCCGGTCCATCCCGGAGGGCCCTACGTAGCTTTCGCACCATGCTCGCATCCGCCCCCTCGAACGCCGCCGCGGTCCCCCGGCTCCTCCCGGC
>JAAXJP010000187.1 GCA_012269805.1 Rubrivirga sp. | reverse complement strand
ACTCCTCGGGGGCCGGCGGAACGTGCGGCGAGACGCCGGGGGGGACGTCGGCGGGGCGGTCGGACATGTGGTCTCAGCAAAACGCGGAAGATATCGCGGGGCCGCCAGCTGGCATCGGAAGGGGGCTCCCCACCAAGGCCGGGCCTTGCTCGCGCGAGGTCACAACGGCGGCCCGTGGGACGGCCCCTCTCACCGGGGTGAGTCGTCGACCGGGGGGGCTACTGTCGGGACGCAGACATACGGGCGCCTCCGTAAAGCCTTCGCGGCCCGCCGCGCGGCCCCCGGCGCTCTTTTCGTTGCTCGCTGTACCCGATCGGACGCGAGAGCCGTCCGGGTTCTCGGTCCCCTCCCGACCTCATGGCGTCTCGCTTCCCCACGCTCCCCGTCCTCGTTCTCGTCCTTGGCGCTGCAACCGTGCACGCGCAGGCCTCCCCGGAGGGGGCGCCGTGCGCGGCCGGCGCCGCGGCGATCGGCGACCTGCTCCGGAGTGACTACGGAGGCCGGGGCCTCCTCGAGGGCACGGCGGGCGCCGAGCGCGCAGCGGCCCTTGACCGCGTCCTCCGCGCCGCCGCCCCCCTCCACGGCGCCGACTGCGACCGCCAGCTCCACGCCGCAACGGCCCTGTTCCCGGACGGGCACATCCGCGTCGCGGCCCCGACGCCGTCCGACCGCGTCCGGGGAGGGGTCCGGCGGTTCAGCCCGTGGTCGGGCGAGACGGGCGTCCGGTTCGTGGGCGACAGCGCGGCCGTGGTCCGGATCCGGGCGTTCGCGCTCGAGGCCAAGCCGGTCATCGACGGCCTCCTCGCGGCCCACGCCGACCGCCTCGCTGTGACGCCGTACTGGGTCGTTGACGTGACGACGAACGGGGGCGGAGCCGACCGGTCGTTCGAGGGGCTCCGGCCGTACCTCGCGACGGGGCCGGTCCGCCTCCCAGGCGCCGAGATTCCTGCGACGTCGGGGAACACGGCGTTCATCGTCGAGACGGCCGCAGAGGGCTGGGTCGGCGACGAGACGCGGGCATGGCTGCTCGGGCTCGCCGGGCGGATCGACGCGGCCGAGACCCCGTTCGTGTCGCTCTTCGACGAGAGCTCCCCGATGTCGACCCTCCCGTTCCCCCGTGCGGTCGCGGTCCTCGCGGACGCCGCGACGGCCAGCGCGGCCGAGGAGTTCGTGCTCGTGGCCCGCGAGAGCGCGAAGGTGGTCGTGGTCGGGGCGTCCACGCGGGGCGCCCTCGACTACTCGAACGTCCGCGACGTCGCGCTCCCCTCCGGCACGCGGACGCTTTCCCTCCCGATGACACGGCGGATGTGGCTCCCCGAGACGTTGGTCGACGCGGCGGGCCTCGCGCCCGACGTCTGGGTCCCCGAAGGCGTCCCGGACTGGACCGCGTTCGCGCTCGGCGTCCTTGCGGGGCGGGCAGCGCCGTAGCCGCTCACGACCCGCCGATCACGTCGCGCGCCACGTCGGCCGCGGTGGCGCCGGCGAGGAGCCGGGCGCTGGCGGGCTCGGCGCGCTCCAGCAGGAGCTCGAGCGAGAGGCTGACGAGCTCGCCCATCGTCACGGCATCCCGAAAATGGGGCTCGCCGTAGTGGTCGGCGAGCGCGTCGCCGAGCTGGGTCACGAACTCGGCCGGCGCGATGAGATCCTCGCGCATGACCTCCATGAGCGCGTCGTAGCGCGTGTGCGTGACGCGGAGGCGCCCCGCCATCAGCGCCCGCTCCTCGCGCTGGTACTGGTCGACGGTCGGCTCGGTGAGGTGCGTCAGCCCGAACTCGATGACGGGGTTGTTGGGCGGGAAGAACTGCGGGAGGTAGACCTTCCGCTTGGGGTGGTGGCTCTGCTGGTCGAAGTCGATCGCCCGCATCCGGAAGTGGAGCTTCTCGAAGTCCGGCGTGATGTCGACGACCCAGTTGCCGGCGTGCATGTCGCCCAGCAGCCGCACGAAGCAGCGCTCGTTGAACTTGACGAACTCCTTGGCGAGGCGGACCTGGTCGAACCGGTTGTCCGGGAGGGCGTCGCGGATGAAGGCGTCGCCGGGGAGCCCGATGATGTGCTCCTCAATGATCGTCTGCTCCCTCAGCTCCGGCCCGTCGACACGGGTGAGGAAGTTGATCGAGTTGGGTGAGAGGATGTGCTCGAGCTCGAGGCCGTAGACGCGGCTCGCGTCCGCGCGCTTGATGTAGAAGTAGTCGAAGTTCTCGTTCAAGCGGTTCACGATCCGGACGCGGAACGGGAGCGTGTTGCCGTAGAGGCAGAGGTCGACCCGGTCGATGTAGAGGTGCTCGACGGTCGACCGGTCCCCGGCCGACTTGAGAAGCGCGTACGTCGTCCGGAGCTGGTCGTGGATCTCGGCCTGCTCGGTGTGGCCGTAATAGACGGTGCTCCAGAGGGTGTCGTCGCCGTGCTCGTCGTAGAGCGGGGCCTGGCCGGCGTAGCGGGAGAGGTCGTCGTAGGAGACGCCGCCGGTCGCGAGCCGTCCGTAGCCGTCGAGGTACTCGGCGAGGTGGTCCGAGATGGGGTAGGCCGGCTTCTTCTTCGAGATCAGGTTGCGGATCGGCTCCACGGGCGCGGGGGCGGGACCGTGCGCCTACGCCGACGCCCCGCCGAGGTCCCGCCCGCCCGCCGGACTGCGGCGACCAGTCGGTCCGGCG
Source organism: Rubrivirga sp. (assembly GCA_012269805.1). GTDB lineage: Bacteria > Bacteroidota > Rhodothermia > Rhodothermales > Rubricoccaceae > Rubrivirga. The sequence goes on along the minus strand of JAAXJP010000187.1, from coordinate 1,203 downwards.
CCGGAGCGAGCGGAGGAGTAGCATCCGGGATGGCTGCACCGACCGTCCGCCCCGTTCGCACCGGCTTCGTCCGCGTCAAGGAGGCCCAGCGCCGTCGCCGGCCCGGCGGGCCGCTCCGCACGCTCACCGACTCCGACTGGAGCGAGTGGCTCCCGATCCACGCCTGGCTCGTCGAGCACGACGGCGGGCTCCTCCTCGTCGACACCGGGGAGACGGCCCGGGCGGCGACGGAGCCGGGCTACTTCCCGCGGTGGCACCCGTACTACCGGCTCGCCGTCGACTTCGACGTCCGCCCGGAGGACGAGCTCGGCCCCCAGCTCCGCCGCCTCGGCGTCGACCCGGCCGAGGTCGGCACGGTCGTCCTGACGCACCTCCACACGGACCACGCGGGCGGGCTGGCCCACGTCCCCCACGCTCACGTGTGGGTGGACGCCGACGAGTACGCGCTCGCGAAGGGCTTCGCGGGCCGGCTCCGCGGTTACCCCTCGAACCGCTGGCCGGCCAGCTTCGCGCCCACGTTCCTCGCGTGGCGGGACGAGCCCGTCGGCCCGTTCGAGCGATCGGCGCCGCTCACGCCCGACGGCTCCGTCGTCGCCATCCCGACGCCTGGCCACACGCCGCACCACCTGTCGGTCCTCGTCCGCGGCGGCGACGCGGGCTACCTCCTGGCCGGCGACGTGAGCGACGACGAGCAGATCGCGATCGACGGCGTTCCGGACGGCGTGGCGCCGGACGCGGCCGTGGCGCGCGAGACGCTCCGGAAGGTCCAGGTGCTAGCGGCAACGGAGCCGTTCGTGTACCTCCCGGCCCACGACCCGGACAGCGAGGCCCGGCTCGCCGAACGCCGCCTGTTCGGCGAGCGCTAGAGCCGCTCGATCCGCACGCGCGCCGTGCCGGAGCGGACCATCCCGATCCGCCGCGCGGCCGCCTTGGACAGGTCGATCACGCGCGACCCGTGGAACGGCCCGCGATCCGTGACGCGGACGACGACGCTCCGGCCCGTCCGGAGGTTGGTCACACGGAGGCGCGTGCCGAAGGGGAGCGTCCGGTGGGCGGCCGTGAGGGCGTCGGGGTCGAACCGCTCCCCGCTAGCGGTCCGCCGGCCGCGGAAGCGCTCGCCGTAGTAGCTCGCCCGGCCCTCGCCGACGAAGACCCCGGCCGCCTCGGTGCCGGCGCCGAGGTCGTCGGCGCCGGCCACGAAGG
>JAAXJP010000308.1 GCA_012269805.1 Rubrivirga sp. | reverse complement strand
GACGGTGACCTCCCCCCTGCCCGACCCTTTCTCCATGTCCCACGACTTTCCTCGGCCCGCCGTCGTGGTCTTCGACCTCGACGACACGCTCCTCGACCACAAGGCCGCCGAGCGCGCCGCCCTCGCCGACGTCCACCGCCGGCACCACGCCCACCTCGGGCACCACGGGCTCGCGCACGTCCAGGCGACCTACCACGACTGCAACGTCCCGCTCTGGCGCGACTTCGGCGCGGGGAAGATCGACTCCGACGACCTCAAGCGACTCCGTTCGGAGCGCCTTCTCGGCGCGCTCGGCTGCGAATCGCTCGACCCCGCCACGTTCAACCGCGACTACCTCGACCGCTACGCCGCCCACTGGCGGTGGGCCGAGGGGGCCCGGGCGGCCTACCACGCCGTCGCCGACGCCTTCCCGGTCGGCGTCCTGACGAACGGGTTCTCGGAGCAGCAGCGCGGGAAGCTGGCGAAGCTCCCCGAGATCGCCGAGCGCGCGGCGTTCGTCGTCATCTCCGAGGAGGTCGGCGTGATGAAGCCCGACCCCGCCCTCTTCGAGCACGTCCGCGCACTCGCCTCCGCCCGCCTCGGGCTCCCCCTGGCCCCGGCCGACGTGCTCTACGTCGGCGACTCGTACCACTCCGACGTGCTCGGCGGGACCGGCGCCGGCTGGCGCGTCGCGTGGGTCCGGGGCGACGCCGACCGGGCCCCCGAGGGCGCCGTCGTCGTGGACGACTGGCGAACGCTCCTCGACGGGCTCGGCCTCTAGCCCAGCCCGACCTTCGAGAGGAACGTGGTGACGGCGGCCGGATAGAGCAGGATCGTCAGGGCGAGGCCGCCCAGCGCGCCGCCGAGGTGGGCCTCGTGGGCCACGCGCCCGACCTCCCGCTTTGAGGCGTAGATCGAGAGGACCACGTAGAGCACGGCGAACACGATCGCCGGCATCGGGATCGCGAAGAAGATGTACAGCATCGCGAACGGCTCGAACAGACAGAACGAGAACAGCACGCCCGAGATCGCGCCCGACGCGCCGACGGCTGAGTACTCGGGCCGGTCCTTGTACTTCCAGTAGGTGAGGGCATTCGCCAGCAACTCCGAGCCGATGTAGATCACGAGGAACCGCCACGTCCCGACCGTCCGCTCGATCGGCGGACCGAAGTAGAACAGCGTGATCATGTTGAACAGGAGGTGCATGAACCCGACATGCACGAACCCGGCCGTGAGCCACCGGCTCCACTCCTTCTCGCGGACCACGCGGTAGGGCTTGAACGCCCACCGGTCGATGAGCTCGGGGTTCGCCAGCAGCGTGTACGCCCCGATCGCGACGTTCAGGGTGAGGAAGAACTGCGTGACGGGCGGGAGCGCGAGGAGCTCTTGGAGCATCGGGAGCGACGTGGGGGACGGCTACCTTACCCGCGACGCCCCGCCGTGCTCCGCCCCGTGCCCCGCCGCCTCCTGCTCCTCGCCGTCTTCGCGCTCGCCGCCGGGTGCGACCCGGACGGCCGCGGGCCCTACGTCGGGACGTGGCGCGCGGCCGGCCCGGACTCGCTCGACATGCGGTACCAGTTCTTCGCCGACGGGACGGCGCGGATCGTCGAGCGCGCCCGCGACGAGCCCCAGGTCTACGAGGCCCGCTACGCCGTCATCGGCGACTCCGTCCTCACGCTCCAGTGGATCGACGGGGCGACCGACGACGGCCGCTTTCGGATCCGCCTCGACGGCGACACGCTCCGCCTCCAGAACCCGGCCAGCGGGCAGACGAACGCCTGGGTCCGGCTCTAGCCGACCGGCCCTGGTGGTCGGGCCGGCCTCGGCGCCGAGGCGGACGGACTCGGGCCCCTACGCGACGACCGCGTCGATCCAGCCCCAGAGCTCCCGGAGGCCCCGCTTCTTCTCCGCCGACGTCAGCATGGTGGGGAGCGAGAGCCCGTACGGGGCGAGGTGCTCTTCGATGGCCCGGACCGCCTTTTTCCGCTCGTTCTGCTTGAGTTTGTCCGCCTTCGTGAGCGCGATGAGGTGCGGGGCCGGGCTCTCCAGCATGACCGCCAGCAGTTCCTCGTCCATCTTCGTAATCCCGTGCCGGCTGTCGACGAGCTGGACGACGGCGCGGAGCGCGCCCTGCTCGGCCCGCTCCGTCACGTACCGGCCGACGAGCCGCTGCCACGCCGCCCGCTGCCCCTGCGAGACCTTGGCGTAGCCGTAGCCTGGGAGGTCGACCAGCAGAAGGTCCACGGCGCCCTCCGCGTCCGGGTTGACGGCGTAGAAGTTGATCGCCTGCGTCTTCCCCGGCGTCGAGCTCGTCCGCGCGAGTTGCTTGCGCCCGAGGAGCGCGTTGAGCAAACTGCTCTTGCCCACGTTCGACCGGCCCACGAACGCCACCTCGGGCGCGCCCGGTGGCGGCAGCGCCTTCCAGGACGGCGCCGCCAGCGCGAACTCGGCGTGGTGGACTTTCATCGGGCCGGGGGGCGAGATGGAAATGGGGCAAGAGGCGGGGCAACGCCCGAGCCTCTTGCCCCTCGCCAACGGGCGGTCGCTACGCGACGGCCTCGAAGTGGGCCTTGACCGTCTCGCCGATCGCGGCCGGGCTCTCGACCGTCGTGATGCCGGCCTCGCGCATGGCCTCGAGCTTGGCCTCGGCGGTGCCCTTGCCGCCCGAGACGATGGCGCCGGCGTGGCCCATCCGGCGGCCCGGAGGCGCCGTCCGGCCCGCGATGAAGCCGAACACCGGCTTCTTGACGTTCTCCTTGACGTAGGCCGCGGCCTCCTCTTCGGCCGATCCGCCGATCTCGCCGATCATCACGATCGCCTCCGTCTCCGGGTCCTCGTTGAACATCCGGATCGCGTCGAGGTGCGTCGTCCCGATGATCGGGTCGCCGCCGATGCCGATGGCCGTCGACTGGCCGAGGCCGGCGCGCGTGAGCTGGTCGACGGCCTCGTAGGTCAGCGTCCCCGAGCGGGACACGACGCCGATGGCGCCCGGCGAGAAGATCATCGTCGGCATGATGCCGACCTTGACCGAGTCGCCCGGGGTGAGGAGACCGGGGCAGTTCGGGCCGACGAGCGTGACGCCCTTTTTGTCGACGTACGGCTTGACCGGGATCATGTCCTGCACCGGGATGCCCTCCGTGATGCAGATGACCGTCTCGACGCCGGCGTCGGCGGCCTCGAGGATGGCGTCGGCGGCGAACGGCGGCGGCACGAAGATGACCGACACGTTGGCCCCCTCCTTCTCGACGGCCTCCGAGACCGTGTTGTAGACGGGCCGGTCGAGGTGCGTCTGGCCGCCCTTGCCCGGCGTTACGCCCGCGACGAGGTTCGTGCCGTACTCGATCATCTGCTCGGCGTGGAAGGAGCCTTCCTTGCCGGTGATGCCCTGGACGACGAGGCGGGTGTCTTTGTCGATGAGGATGCTCATTCGGAGAGGTGCGGGGGTCTGGCGGGTGAGCGAGAGGGGCCCGGCGAGTGCCGGGGGGCCGCCCCGACGATCGCGTCGCCGAGGCGGGGCGGGCTACGCCTGCGACTGGGGGTCGGCCGGCGACTCGGGCGCGGGCGGCGGCGGCGCGCTCGCCTCGGTGGCGACCGGCTGCGACGGCTGCGCCTGGGCCGGCGGCGCGGGCTGCGGGGACTGGTGGATCTGGCGCGGCGGCTGCTGGCGCGGCGGGTCCACGTTCAGCTCCTGCTTGATCTCGTTGGTGGCGTCCTTGAACTCGCGGATGCCCTTGCCGAGGCCGCGCGCGATCTCGGGGATGCGCTTGGCTCCGAACAGGAGGAGCACGACGAGGAGGATCGCGATGATCTCGAACGGTCCGAGGCTGCCCATGGGGGTGGTGTGGGGGGGGATTCCAAGGTACGTCCCCGCCCCGGC
>JAAXJP010000504.1:2140-3857 GCA_012269805.1 Rubrivirga sp. | reverse complement strand
GCCACCGAGCGGCCCGGCTGGGCCGTCCGCCGCGTCGACGCCGGTCTCGAGGCCCGCCTGGTCGACGCCGCTCGGCGCGCCGCCGGCCGCGTCGCCGCGCCCGCCCGCGGTCCCGCCGGTCCCGACGCCGCCGCCGACGCCACCGATCTCGCCGGCCGAGGTGATGGAGGCTGCGGCGCCGCTCGTGGCGCCCCCGCCGGTCCCCGCGGCCGGCGCTGGGGCCCCCGGCTTCGCCGACCTGGACTCCGACGGATTCCACCGGATCCCGCCGTTCGTCCGACAGCTCGCGCGGAGCGCGCCGAAGCTGCTCGCCGGCGAGGACCGGCTCAAGTTCTACGCCGAGCAGGTCGGCCGGCTCTCGACCGACCACCGCGAGCAGCTGCGGGCCTTCGTCGAGCAGTACGTGGCGAAGATGCACCCGATGGGGGCGAGCGACCTCGACATGGGCGGGCCGGCCACGCTCGGGCGCGTCTGGTACCGCGTCGACGGCGACAAGACGCCGCACTTCGAGCTCGGCATCGCCTCGAACGACGAGGTCGACATCCTCATCCTCAACCTCCTCTCGGAGCGGAATCAGGACGACCTCTGGGAGGTCCAGTCGGCCGACTTCTCGTATCAGCTCGACGCCGAGGACGGCGCGCGCAAGCGGTTCCGCTGCACGGCCTACTACGACAACCAGCACCTCGGCGTCTGTCTCCGCGCCATCAACGAGGAGGTCCGCCCGCTCGACGGGCTCGGGTTCCACCCGGTGATCCAGAAGGGCGTCCTGTTCTCGAACGTCCGCTCGGGGCTGGCCCTCGTGACGGGCGTCACGGGCTCGGGCAAGTCGACGACGCTCGACGCCATCATCGACGCGAACAACCGGGACTTCGACGGGCACATCGTCATCATCGCCAAGCCGCTCGAGTACGTCCACAACCCGCAGCGGTGCATCATCCGGCACCGCGAGGTCGGGCCCGACGTCCCGTCGTTCAAGGTGGGCGTGAGCCAGGCGCTCCGCCAGGACCCCGACATCATCATGATCGGGGAGATGCGCGACCCCGAGACGATCGACGCGGCCATCGAGGCGGCCGACACGGGCCACAAGGTGTTCTCGACGCTCCACACGGCGAGCGCGGTCGAGAGCCTCGACCGCATCGTGGCCGAGTACCCGCCCTACGAGCAGGAGCGCGTCCGGACCCGCCTGGCCGACGTGCTGAACCTCGTCGTCTCGCAGAAGCTGCCGCCGAAGATCGGCGGCGGCCGCGTGCTGGCGAAGGAGGTCCTCTGGGTGACGGCCTCCGTCAAGGCCGCCATCCACAACAACAACACGGGCGAGATCTACCAGATGATCTGGGAGGGCGGGCGCCAGGGCATGATCACGCTGGAGCAGGACCTGTTCCGCCTGGTCCGCGAGCGGAAGATCACGCCCGACATCGGCCTCCAGTACGCCAACAACAAGCGCCGCTTCCAGCAGCTGATGCAGACGGCCTAGCCCGGCCCTCCTGCACCGACCGGCCCCGCGCCGACCGACCCCGCCTCCCATGAGCGACAACTTCATCTTCCCCGATGACCCCGAGGGGTTCGACCCCAACGGGTTCGACTCCGACGGGTACGACCCGAACGGGTTCGACGACGTGGGCCCCGAGGCCGGCGGCTTCGACCTCCCGGCGTACGGCGCCGACGGCCTCGTCCCGAAGGCCGCCGACGGCGACGGCGCGCTCGGCGACCCCGACCT
>JAAXJP010000504.1:0-2040 GCA_012269805.1 Rubrivirga sp. | reverse complement strand
CCTCGGCGCCGACCTCGCCGAGGACGGCGTGTACCTCGGGGGGGGCGCCTACGGCGACGTCCCCTTCGACGAGGGCGACCTCGGCGGGCTCCCGGTCGGGCCGTCCGGCGACGGCGCCGACGACGGCGCGCTGGACGTCTCGTTTTCCGAGACCGACGAGCCGGAGGGCGGGGCCGCCCCGGGCCCGAGGCCGGCGAAGAAGGCCGCCAAGAAGTCGCGCTCGAAGGACGGCCTGGTCCTCGGCGTTCACGTGACGCCGAAGCACGTCTACGGCGTCCTCGTCCGGCCCTCCGGCGACTCGTACGAGCCGCTCCGCCAGTTCGTGCGGAACCGGGCCGAAAGCCAGTACGGCCAGGGCCCGCTCACGCCCGACGGCGTCGAGCTGGAAGAGGCCACCATGGAAATCGGGGCCGACGACCCGGCCGTCCAGTTCGGCGGGTCCGGCGCGATCGACTTCTCGGCCGAGTTCGCCGGGATGGGCGTCGTGACCGACGCCGCGCTCGACACGACGGCGACGGCCGGCGACGTGGCCGAGCGGGCCCAGCCCGTCATCATCGAGCTCAAGGACATCCTCGAAGAGTGCGCCAGCGCGGGCTTCTCCCGGCCCGTCCTCGCGTTTGCCGTCGACGCGCCCGACGTGGCCTACGGGGAGATCTCCGTGCCGCCAGAGAAGAAGGCGAAGAAGACCAAGAAGAAGGCCGACAACGCCGAGGGCCTCAAGGACACGGCGTCGGCGCCGGTCAAGCGGGAGCGGCTCCTGGAGCTGCTCCCTGACTTTGGCACGGCCGTCGACAAGGAGCGAGCACGGTTCATCCCGATGACCCCGCGCGACGGGCTCCGGCGCTACCTCGCCGTGGCTCCCACCGGGAGCGAGCCGGTCACGGAGTCGATCGAGATGCTCCGCGAGCAGGCGGCCCACCGCAAGACGGCCGTCAAGACGCTCGAGGCCGAGGTCCCGCTCCTCGTCGGGCTCGTCCGCATGACCTCGACCCCGGAGCCCCACGAAAACACGGCGGTCGTCCGAGTCGGGGCCGAGGACACGATCGTCCTCCTGCTCACGGGCGGCCAGCTCCACCACTACGAGCCGATGCAGTCGGTGACGGCCTTCGACGGGCCGGACACGATCTGCTCGCGCGTGCTCCTCCAGCAGGACGTCCAGGGCGTCGGCACGGTCCACAACGTGATCGTGGTCTCGGAGGAGCGGGAAAAGGAGCTCGTCCAGGGCTTCTCGGCGTTCTACCCCGAGGCCCGCGTCGAGACACTCCGCGAGGGGCTCGCGCGGCACGGCCTCGTGGGCCCCTACGGCCCGCTGGCGCCGATGCTCGTCGGCGCGGCCGGGGCCGCGGTGGCCGGCCACCGCGTCAAGCAGAAGGACTCGCCGTTCGAGGACACGAACCTCCTTCCGGCCGCGCTCCTCAAGCGGAAGACGAAGGTCGACCTCTCGTTCGCGTGGCACACGCTGGTGGTCGCGATGCTCCTGTTCCTGAGCGTCCTGTACTTCAGCTACCTCTACGTCTCGCAGGAGGGCGACATCGCCGAGGCCGAGCAGCGGCTCGCCGAGTTCCCGCCCGAGGCCCAGCTCTCGGTCCCGCAGCTCCAGGCCCGCATCGACAGCCTCCAGCACCGCCAGGCCTCGCTCTCGGCCGCGCTCGTCGCGATGGACTCGCTCCTGATCGACACCGACCGGTGGACCCAGACGACGCTCCGCACGACCCGGGCGGCGGCGCAGACCGGCGGCATCTGGATCGAGGAGTGGACCCCGGCCGGCGTCGACGTCGGGCTCACGGGGTACGCCACGACGCGGGCCAACGTCGTCGGGCTGGCCCAGCGGCTCTCCGCGACCATCGAGGAGGTCACGTTCCAGCAGCTCCGCGAGTACCCGGTCTACCAGTACCGGATGCGGTTCACGCAGCCGCCTGAGCTCCCGCAGGTCACCCGCGTGCTCCGCGAGCAGGCCGGCGAGGCGCCGGTGATCGGCCCGGCCCCGCTCGACGGCGTCGACGCCACGGGCGCCCCGGCCCCGTCCGCCTCGGCCCGGCC
>JAAXJP010000054.1 GCA_012269805.1 Rubrivirga sp. | reverse complement strand
GCACCTCTCGTGACCGGGGCTCTGGTCGCCGTCGGAGGCGGGGCGCTCGTCGCGTTCGCGCTCGTCGACGCGCTCTGGACGACGGTGGCCCCGCGCGGGGCCGGGCCGGTCGCGGGCCGGGTCGGGCGCGGCGTCTACGCGCTGGCGAAGGCGCTCGGAGGCGGACGCGCGCCGGGGTGGACGGGTCCGGCCACGCTCGTCGCCGCGTTCCTGTGGTGGACGGGCGCGCTGTGGCTCGGGTGGTGGCTCGTGTTCTCGGCCGACCCCGCCTCTGTCGTGGACCCGAAGACGAACGCGCCCGCCGACGCGCTCTCGCGCGCCTACGCCGTCGGGACGTACCTCTGGACGCTCGGGCTCGGGGCGCTCTGGGCGCCGGGTTCCGGCGGCTGGGGCGTCATCGCGAGCGCCGTCGCGCTCAACGGCTTCGCCGTCGTCACGCTCGTCGTGACCTACGTGCTCCAGGTGGTCGGGGCCGTCACAGGCGCGCGCCAGCTCGCGGGCGTCGTGGACGGGCTGGGCACGACGCCGCACGAGGTCGTCGCGCGGGCGTGGACGGGGTCCGGCTTCGACGGGCTGGGCCAGCACCTCGCGAACCTCACGCCGATGGTGGAAGCGCACGGGCGGCGGCATGAGGCGTACCCGGCCCTCCACTTCTTCGGGAGCCGCGAGCGGCGGACGTCGGCGCCGGTGATGCTGGCCGTGCTCGACGAGGCGCTCCTGCTGCTGTCGGAAGGCGTGACGCCCGCGGCCCGGATGGCGCCCGCCGAGGTCGAGCCGCTCCGACGCGTGCTGGGCGACTACCTCGACACGCTGAGCGCGTCGTTCGTGGACGAGGCGGACGGCGCACCCGAGACCCCGTCGCTCGCGCCGCTGGCGGCGGCGGGGGTGCCGACTGCGGGGGCGGAGGGGTTCGTGCGGGCGGTGGACGGCGCCCGCCAGCGGCGGCGGTGCCTACTGGGGCTGGTGCGGGACGCGGGGCGGGAGTGGACCGCCGTAGACCACCCCTAGCGGCCCGGGTACGCCCTCCCGCACGGCACGAGGTTCCAGAGTGCGTCGTCAGCACCTGTCGCGTCGCAATCCTGCCCCTCGGCGTCGCGGTCGACGAGCCGCCGCGTTCTGGTCCGGCTGGGCGTCGGCGGGCACGTTGCCCACGAGGCAGCCCGGAGCCCCCTCCCGCCCTACCGTGATGACGGCGAGGTCCGACCGGCGCTCGGCCACCGTCCCGCCCGGCCCCACGACCTCGTACCGGACGATGGCGGGGAATGGCCGCACGCACTGAGAGCGAAGAGGCTGGCCGCCCGCGCGGCGGTCAGCACCGCCGGGGGGGGGTCGGTTCGCGGTCACGGAGGGAACGGCTGCCACGGCCGCCGAGTGGTGAGTTCGGGGTCACGGTCCCGCGCCGACTAGGCGGCCGATGAGCGCCGTCGCGGCCATCGCGAGCACGCCCCACGTCGTGACGCGGAGAGCGCCCCGGACGGCGGAGGCCCCGCCCGCGTAGGCCGCCAGCCCGCCGAGGACGAGGAGCGTCGCGACGGTCGCCGCGCCGACGGCCACGAGGACGTGCGACCCTGCCGCGAGCACGGCCGTGGCGAGCGGGAGCGCGGCGCCGACCGAGAACGCGCCGGCCGAGGCGAGGGCCGCCTGGAGCGGGCGGGCGCGGAGGGCCTCGGTGATCCCCAGCTCGTCACGGGCGTGGGCACCGAGGGCGTCGTGGGCCATGAGCTGATCCGCCACGCGCCGCGCGAGGTCGGTGTCGAGCCCGCGCGTGCGGTAGATCGCGGCCAGCTCCTCCCGCTCGCCCTCGGGATCCGCCGCCAGTTCGGCCGTCTCGCGAGCGAGGTCGGCCGCCTCGGTGTCGGCCTGGGACTGCACCGAGACGTACTCGCCGGCGGCCATCGACATGGCCCCGGCCACAAGGGCGGCGGTACCTGCGAGGAGGACGGCGCCGGGTGTGGCCGTGGGCGCGGCGGCCACACCGACGACGACGCTGGCGACGGAGACGGCCCCGTCGTTGGCGCCGAGGACGGCGGCGCGGAGCCACCCGATCCGCTCGGTCCGGTGGCGTTCGGTGTGGGGGACGGCGGACGAACGATCGGTCATGGCGCGGGGGACTGGTGGCCGTCGCGGAGCCCGTCGAGGCGGGCACGGCCCGCACTCGGCGGCCGACGGCGGGCTGTGGCTCGACCGGCTGGCGGCCGAGGCCGAGGCCCGCCTCGCGTGGGCGCCCTCGGGGCCGCGCGGCGTGGTCCTCCAGCCGACGGGGCGGGTCCGGTTCGACCGGGTGCGGGGGTTCGAGGAGCGACGGCCGGGCGCGCTCGCGGCCGTCCAGCCGGGCGACCTCGGGCGGCTAGAGGCGCTCGCGGGGGCCGACCGCTACGGCGTCGAGATCGCGCTCTCGGCCGTCCGCGACACTCGCGACGTCCGGGCCATGCCGTCGCACGGGGCGTACGTCGAGGGCGAGGCCGGGCGGTTCCAGTCGCTCGACGGGTCGGGGCTGGGCGTGTGGCGGGCGCAGGCGCTGGGGCTCGCCTTCCGCCCGGCCCTTTTTCGCATCCCGTTCCTGCCCGAGCGCGGAGCCGTCTTCCTACGGGCCAACGGCGTCGTGACGCGCCCCGACGGCGGGCCGCTCCCGTGGGTCTACCTCCCGGAGCTCGACCGGGACCTGCTCGTGGGGTACCCCCGGAGCGAGTTCGTGGGGCGCGACGCGCTCTCGGTCGGCGTCGGCGCGCGCGGCGTGGTCGGGGAGGCGCTGGGCGCGTTCCTCGTCGAGGGCGTGGCGACGGCGATGGTGGGGGCGGCCTACGACGACGTGGTCCGGGAGTTCACCCCGCGCGTGCGGTTCGCGCCGGGCCAGACGGCGGCGGGAGACCGCGTGCCGCTGAGCCCGTCGCTGGCCGTCGGGCTCAACCTCCACTACCTCGACCGGGAGCGGCCGCTCGTGGGCGCGCTCGTGGGCATCGGGCCGGACGGGGTGTCGCTGGCGTCGCTCCGGCTGGTGTGGGGGCTGGGGGCCTACCGGCCCCGGCTGCGGTAGCCTCCCCCCGAGCCCCTCCACTCGTGATGCCCGACTCCTGGCTGCCCTGGGCGCTCGCGTGGCGGTCGTGAGGGGGGCTGAACCCCGGCACCGGCGGGCGCCGGGGCGGGCTACCTCGTGCCTCCGGTCACCCTGAGGGGGCGCAGGGCCTCCACCGCCTCTCCCACGCTCTCCACGACGGACACCACGCGCTCGTCGGGCTCTCCGCCCGACGTCCGGTCTACGACGAGGAGGCGCGTGCGCACGAAGGTCCCGTACGGGCGGTACACGGCCCCGCCGACCTCGACGTCGGCCCGGAGACGGAAGGGGTCCCGGTCGACGGCCTCGAAGAACACCCGGTGCGTCGGCTTCCCCCGGCGGACGCCCGCGCTGAGGACGGCCACGAGCCGCCCGCCTGCGTCGAGACGCCGGAGTGCCTGGAGCACATGGCCCGTCCCGACGGTCGGGACGCGGCGGCGTCCGAGCCTCCCGGCCGTCTGGGAGAAGGGCGGGTTCATCAAGACCACGTCGGCCCGCACGGCTGGCGGCAAGGTGGCGTCGAGGTGGTCGGCGTTCTCGCGCGTGAGGGTCTGGCTCGGGTCCTGCCCGGCCTCGGCGAGCAGCACCGCCAGCGCGTCGGCTCGGCGCGGGCAGAGTTCGTTGGCGTGGACCCGGGCGCCCGCCGCGAGCGCGAACGTGCAGAGCGCGCCGGTCCCGGCCGAGGGCTCCAGCACCCGGTCCCCGCGCGCGGAGCCGCGCGCGCCCCCCCCGCCCCCCCCCGCGCGGGGGGCGGGGGGGGGGGGGGGGGTGGGGGACGGGGGGAAGTCGGTCTGGGGCGGCGGCCGGG
>JAAXJP010000111.1 GCA_012269805.1 Rubrivirga sp. | reverse complement strand
GGAAGGCCCTCTGGAGCCGTTCGATGGACGCCGCGCTCCCGCTCACGTGGCTGCCCGCCAGCTGGCCGTTGACGATCCAGCCGTCGCCGAGGTCGTGCTCCACGTCGAAGCCGAGGACCGTGGCCTGGCTCGGGAGGAGGCCCGCGATGGCGTCGTCGGACGTGCTCCGGAGGACCGAGGTGCCGAGGACGCCGAGGATCGTCTTGCCGAACGTCCCGCGGGCGCGGCCGGCGGCGTAGTTCGTCGTCGGCTCGACGAGCGCGCGGTCGTCAGCGAGCCGGTTGCCGTCGCCGTCGAAAGCCTGGAAGTAGCCGTACTCCGGGCCCGTCACGGCGTTGAGCACGCCGACCGAGAACCGCCCGACGCGGCCCGACAGCTTCGCCGCGCCCAGGATCGTCGACTGCTGCGGGGCGTCGGTGTAGACCGTCCCGTTGTCGCCGGCCGCGTCGTGGACGGCGCCGGGGACGAAGTTCGTCCGCTGCGGCGTCCGCCCGATCCGGCGCGTGTACAGGAGCGTCGGCCGGTTCATCCCGAAAAAGCGGCGGGGCGACATCGAGAAGGCATCCGTGCCCTCGACGAAGAACGGTCGCCGCTCTTCGAAAAAGAGCTCGAACCCGCCGAGGTTGACCCGTGCCGGGTCGGCCTCGACCTGCCCGAAGTCCGGGTTGACCGTGGCGGTCAGCGTCAGGTTGGAGCTCAGGCCGTACTTGAGGTCGAGCCCGACGCGGGGGTCGAGGTCGTTCTGCGCGTAGAACGGGTCGAAGTCGTCGCCTGGAGCGCGCGTGAGGCTGGAGGCCACGTACGGCATGACCTCGAGCTGGCGCGGCGGGCGGAGGTCGCGGAGGTCGCGGAGGTGGCCGAACTGGGACACGACGCCGTCGGCGTCCGGGCTCATCGGGCTCCAGAACGACTCCTCACCCGTGCGGGCGTGCGTCCGCGAAAACTGGAGGTCCCAGTCCTGCGTGGCCTGGCCGCCGGGGTAGCGGAGCTGGCTGAGCGGGATCCGGAACTCGGCCGTCCACCCGGTCTCGCTGCGGGCGGCGGCGCCGGCCCACACGGCGTCCCACGAGTCGTCCTCGTTGACGTCGTCGTAGAGGAGCAGGTCGCGCTGGACACCGGCCGGGTTGAGGGCGAACACGAAGGCCGTCCGCTGGTCACTGTAGGAGCCGAGGGCGACCATCGCCCAGTCGCCCGTGACGTCGGCGTCGCGGCGGCCGAGGGGGGCCAGGATGTCGTCCGGCTCCGTGTCGTGCATCCGCATCCCGATGTAGACGGCACCGTCGTCGTAGAGCACGCGGGCCTCCGTCGCCTCCGTCGCCGCGTCGCCGGGGGAGGGCCGGTACTGGACAAAGCCGGTGGCGACCTCGGCCCCGGCCCAGGCCGCCTCGTCGAGAAGGCCGTCGACGTCGACGGTGGCGGCGAGGGCGTGGGCGGCGAGCGAGCGCGGCCCGGCCTCCGCGGCGTCGAGCCGGACCGGCGGCGCGGCGGGCGTCGTGGTCTGGGCGAGGACGGGCGAGACGAGGGCCGCGAGGAGGGCGACGGCGGTAGAGAGGCGCATCGGGGCGGAGGGGGATGTGCACCCCCGAGACGGACGGGCGGGCCGAAGGTTACTCGGGGTGCTAAAAAAATCGCAGGGTCGGCCGGGCGGTCCTCTCCCAATCGGGTCGGAAGGGGGAGGCGCCCCGCACGGGGCGCCGGCCGGCGCACTCCGCCTCGGGGCCGGGTCGGAGGCGGCGCCGAGGCGGGACGAGGGGGACGCGGGCCTCAGCCCGCAGGCTCAGCCTCCAGGCCGGAGACGGACGGGCCCGTTGTGGGCCTGGAGCGAGAGGAGCGGGCCGCCGCGGCCGAGCGTGGCCTCGAGGTGGTCGCCGGAGTAGCGACCGCGCCGCCGGTTCGTCTCGGCGTAACGGACCCCGTCGGCCGAGATGTGCCCGTGGTCGGTCTTGGCCGCGAGCCGCGCCGAGTAGTCGCGCGGGACGGCGAGCGTGATCGGCCCGTTGTGGGCGGTGACGTGGAGGCCGGCGCCGCGCCACGCCGAGCCTTCGAGATCGACCTCGACTGGGCCGTTCGTGGCGTTCAACTCGACGTCCCCGCTCAGACGATGAGCGAAAACGGGGCCGTTCGTGGCTTCCACGCGGATCCGCCCGTTCATGCCCTGGACGCTGACGGGGCCGTTGGTGGCGACCAGCGCGAGGTCGGTGTCGCGCGGGGCGAACACCTCGTAACTGACGGAGGCCTGCGAGTCGCCGGCCCAGCCAGCCTCAGCGCGGACGGTCCCGCCGTCGACGTCGATGACGGTCTCGCGGACGGCCTGGTCGGCCTCGGCCTGCGTCTTGCCCCCCGCCACGACCCGGGCGCGGACGAGCACGTCGGTCCGGCCCCAGTCCTTGACCTCGAGGCTGCCGTTGAGCACGCGGAGGTCGAGCGCGTCGGCGCGCGTCATCGTCTCGCGGACCTCGCAGGCGCGGACGCCGCGCCACGAGCCGGCCTCCTCGCACCACTCGTCGGACGGGAGGACGCGCGCGGGCTGCGCGCAGGCGGTGGCGGCGAGGAGCGGAATGAGAAGAAGGAGGCGCATCAGAGGAGAGTCGGAGGGGGGCTCTGGCCTACCAGTCCTGAGTGGCGCAGGAGTCGGCGGCCTTGCGGGCGCGGTCGACATGCGACCAGTCGAACATGACCTGCTCCCGAACGGCGGGCGGAGCGGTCGGGCCGTTGGTGGTCGCGCGCGGCGTCGGGGCCGGACGCGGCGTCGGAGTGGGGCGAGGCGTGGGGGCCGGCTGCGGCGTCCGGTTCCAGCCGGAGCGGGAGTCGCGCGTTTGGCGCCGGGCCTCACGCGACTGGCGTCGGGCGTCGTCGATCGCGCGCTGGGCCTCGCGGAAGGCCTCGCGCTGATCCTCACGGACTTTATCCCAGTCGATCTCCCGGAGGGCCTCCTGCGCATCGCGGAGCGCGTCTTCCTGGTCGCGGTGCAACTCGTCCCAGTCGATGCGGTCCATGGCTTCCTGCGCTTCCCGGAGGGCGTCCTCCTTCTCGAAGCGCATCTCGTCCCAGTCGACCTCGGCGAGCGCGGCCTCGGCCGCACGGCGGGCGTCGCGCTGGGCCGTCTGGACATCGGCCCGGAGCAGGTCCCAGTCGACGTCGGCGAGGGCCGCGTCGGCCGCCAGGAGAGCCTCTTCGCGGACGCGCGCGATCTCCTCGTCGTCCCAGTCGAGCTCGGCGAGCGCGCGGCGGACCTCCTCGCGACCACGCTCCACCTCCTCGCGGGCATGGTCCAGGTCCCCGTAGACGTCGTCGCTCAGGTACACGTGCACCGAGTCGGTGTCGGAGACGACCGGGGCCGGCGCGAACACCTTCTCCGGCGCGGGGGCCTCCACCACGGCCGGGCCTAAGGCGACGGCCGCCTCGGCGACCAGGAGCGCCTCGGGCGCGGCCTCGGCGCGGGCGACGGGCTGGAGGGCGGCGAGGGGGAGGAGCACGCACGCGGCGAGCGCCGCCGTCGTCGACTGGCCGAGCCAACCGCACGGGCCGCGGCGCCGCTCGGCGTCGAGGATCGAGACGATCCGGTCCTCGAGCGGGGCCTGCCGCGCCATCGGGGCGACGGCCGCCAGGGCGACGGGCTCGCGGCGGAGCGCGCGGGCCACGCCCACGAGGTGCGCCGCGTAGTCGGTCGGGCGCGCGCCGCTCTGGATCACGGCGTCGTCGCAGGCCTGCTCACGGGCGTCGAGGAACCGGCGGTAGGCCCACCACGCAAGCGGGTTCGCCCAGTGGACGGCGAGGGCGATCTGGGCCACGGCCTGGGTCCAGGCGTCGCGGCGGCGGAGGTGGGCCATTTCGTGGAGGAGGACCGCCTCGCGGCGCGCGTCCTC
>JAAXJP010000020.1 GCA_012269805.1 Rubrivirga sp. | reverse complement strand
GGCCAGAGGGCAAGGGGGGCTCGGGGCGTCCGGAAGGTACCGGCCCCGAGGAGCGTGCCGGGAGCCGCCGACCGCGCGGGGTCTTCGCGCCCTCGTCACCCCAGGCGCGCACGCCCGCCGCGAGATGGGGGTAGCCTGTCCGACGATAGGGACCCAGCACCGACGCCGGACCGGCGATCGGCCCAGGCTTCCCCCCGAAAGGGGACTCTCCGGATGAGAGGCACCGAGCGTGGACGCGGACCGGGCGACGCCCGAGGCCAGGACGGCCATCCCACGCTCCGAGGCCTGTGCCTCGCACCCGCCGCGCTGCGGCTCCCCATGACGTTTTCCGATCTCCACCTGCGCCCGGAGTTGGCGCAGACCGCGACCGACCTCGGCTACCTCGAGCCGACCCCCATCCAGGCCGGCCTCATCCCGGTCCTCCTCGACGGCCGCGACGCCATCGGCCAGGCCCGGACGGGCACCGGCAAGACGGCCGCGTTCGCGTTGCCGCTCCTCCAGAAGCTCGCCGAGCACGACGACCGTGGCACGATCCGCGCGCTCGTTCTCTGCCCGACACGCGAACTGGCGGTCCAGGTCTCCAGCGCCGTCTACACCTACGGCGAGGCGCTCGACGTCCGCACGCTGCCGATCTACGGCGGCCAGCCGTACCACAAGCAGATCCGCCGGATCCGCCGCGGCGTCGACGTCGTGGTGGCCACGCCGGGCCGGCTCGTCGACCTGCTGAATCGCCAGGCCATCGACCTCTCGGCCGTCGAGACCGTCGTGCTCGACGAGGCCGACGAGATGCTGTCGATGGGCTTCGCCGACGACCTCGAGGCGATCCTCCAGGCCACGCCCGAGACGCGCCAGACGGCGCTCCTCTCGGCCACGCTCCCCAAGCGGATCCAGAAGATCTCCGCGACCTACCTCCGCGACCCCGAGACCGTCGCCGTCGCCGAGGGCGACCGGACGGCGGAGGACGTCGAGCAGACGGCGTTCCTCGTCTACGGCCGCGACAAGCTGAACGCGCTCGTGCGGCTGATCGAGACCGACGACGTGACGAGCGCGCTCGCGTTCGTCCGCACGCGGGAGGCGACGGCGCGGCTGGCGGCCGACCTCAGCGGCCTCGGCTACGCGGCCGAGCCGATCTCCGGCGAGCTGAGCCAGGCCCAGCGGACGGCCGTCCTCGCGCGGTTCAAGAAGCAGCAGGTCCGGATCCTCGTCGGCACCGACGTGGCCGCGCGCGGGCTCGACATCGACCACGTCTCGCACGTGTTCAACGTGGACCTCCCGGTCGACGCCGAGGCCTACGTCCACCGCGTCGGGCGGACGGGCCGGGCCGGCCGCGAGGGGACGGCCTACTCCCTCGTCGACCCCCGCGAGCGCGGGCTCCTCCACCGCGTCGAGCGCGCCGCCCAGCGGGAGATCCCGTTCGCCGAGCTCCCGTCGGTTGAGGACGTCGAGGCGGCCCGGGTCGAGCGGCTCGTGGCGGCCGTGGCCGAGAACATCGAACATCCGCCGGTCGAGGACCGGAAGGTGATCCTCGACCTCGTCTCGGCCGGCGAGGACCCCATGCGGATCGCCGCCGCGGCGCTCGCCGTCGCTCGGAAGGCGCGCCACGAGATGCCCATCGAGCCGATCGCCGAGGTCAATGAAGGCCGAGGCGGCGGGCGTCACCAGAACCGGTCGCGCTCGCACCACTCCGACCGCGAGCACGCGGGCGGGCGGTCCCAGGGCGGCGGCCGGAGCGCCCACGAGGACGGCTTCGTCCGCCTCGCGCTCGACGCGGGCCGCGACATCGGCATCCGCCCCGGCCAGGTCGTGAGCGCGCTCGCGCGGACGGCCGACATCCCGGGCAAGGCGCTCGGCAAGATCCTCATCGAGGACCGTTGCACGCTCGTCGACGTCCCGCAGCCGCTCGTCGACGCCGTCCTGGCGCAGTCCGGGGACTACCGGTTCGGCAAGCGCCTCGCGCGGATCGAGGTGGCGTAGGGCCCACGCGACTCCGCCCGCCTCGGCGCCGAGGCGGGCGGGGTCAGCCGGCGGGCGTCTCCGCTGCCCCGCGGGTCGCGAGGGGGAGGACCAGCCCGGCGTACAGCGGAGCCGCGACGACGGCCGCCGCGAGCCCGACCCCAAGGCCACCCCACGACAGCGCGGCCCCAACCGGCAGGATGACGAGCGCGGCGGCGGCCACGCTCCACGCGAGGTCGAGCCCCATCCGCCTGATCGGGGCGCCCGCGACGCGGGCGATGATGCCCAGCTGGACGAGGCGGGCGAGGGCGCCGCCCACCGCCAGGAGCCGGAGCGCGGCGGTCGCGTCGCCGACCCACGCGCCGACCGCCAGCGCGCTTCCGACGAGGGCGGCCGTCCAGGCGCCGGCTCGGAGCTCGTCCCGTTGGCGCTCGGTCACGTCGAAGGCCCGGGTGAGGGGCGGGGCCACCGCGGCGAGCAAGAGCCACGGCGACAGCTCCCGCGCGATCACGCCGGCCTCGCGCCACGGCTCGCCGAAGACGACCGCGAACAGGTCCGGGCCGAGCACGGCGACCGCCGCGACGGGGAACGCCGCGAACGCGACCAACCGGGCGAACGACCGCTCGACGAGCGGGCCCAGGCGCCCTGCCCGCCGGGCCTCGGCCGCCCGGACGTAGAACACCTGCCCGACGGCGTCCGTCACCAGTCCGATGGGGACGGCGACGGACGCGAGCGCGACCGTGAACAGGCCCACGAACGACGTCCCGAACGCACCGACGAGGACGAGCGGCGGAAGCCGCGCCGCGAGCTGCGTCATCCCCGACGCCGGCAGACCGAACGCGGGGAACCGCCGGAACCGCCGGGCGAGCGCGGGGAGGTCGGCCTGCCGGGACGCGGCGAACGCGCCCGACCGGGCGGCGGCGGCGAGCCCAACGGTAGCCAACACGACGGCGCCCGCAGCGGCGCCGGCCACCAGCCCCCACGCGGCTCGGTCACGAAACAGCAACTGCACGCCTACGGAGACGACGGCCTGCGCGAGGACCGCCCACGAGATCGCGCGAAACCGCTCGGCCCGCGCCAGCCACGACTGCGTCGCCGACGCGACGCCGAGCGCCGCCACGACGATTGGGATGAGGAGGAGGAACGGCGCCACCTCGGGCGCTCCGAGCGCGGCTGCGGCCGCCAGGCGGAACGGCACCAGCAGAGCGAGAAGCACGCCGGCCGCGACCGATCCTGCCAAGGCGAGGACCAGCACGCCCGCCCCGTCGCGGTCCGCCTCGGGGACCGCGACGGCGTCGTCGTAGCGGAGCGTCGCGAGCGTCGCCAGGAGGTAGGCCGGGGCCACGAACACGCCCAGCAGGCCGAACGCCTCGGGGGTGTAGAGCCGCGTGAGGACCGGCCGGGCGGCGAATACGAGCGCCTGCGCCGCCGTCGCGCCGGTCACGAGCGTGAGCACCTGCCGCAGCGACCGGCCACGCCCGAGCGCCCGCAGCCGGTCCACCGTCGCCCGCACCCGGCTCACCTCGGCTTCCCCACGGACTCACCGAGGCCGGCGGAGCGAGGGCGGAAGAGGAGGCGCCCCCCGGACGCAGCACGGCGGGCGAGGCGCCTCATTCCCCATCCCTCATGCCGCATCCCGCTATAGGATGTACTGGCTGAGGTCGCGGTTCTTCACCACGCCGGCCAGCTTGTCGTCGACGTCGGCGGCCGTGATCTCGATGGCGTCGCCGTGCGGGCCGTCGGGGACCTCGAAGAGGAGGTCCTCGAGGAGCGTCGTCAGGATCGTGTGGAGCCGGCGCGCGCCGATGTTCTCGACCTCCTCGTTCACGCGCGCCGCCGTCCGGGCGATCGCTCGGACCGCGTCGTCGGTGAACGTGAGCACGACGTCCTCGGACGCGAACATGGCCGCGTACTGCTTGAGGAGCGCGTT
>JAAXJP010000167.1:1875-3883 GCA_012269805.1 Rubrivirga sp. | reverse complement strand
GTTCGGGCTAGGCGGCCGGGAGGCGGTCGGCGGCGGCGCGGGCGCCGGCCACGTTCCGGGCGGTCGGGCCGAGTTCGAGCTCGGCGAGCGGGCCGGCGGCGTAGAGCCCGGGGGCCCACGCGAGCGAGCGCCCGAGCCGGGGGAAGCCGCAGGGCGCGAGCGGCAGGCCCTCGGCCTCGACGGCGGCGTCCAGCCACGCCCCGCCCGGCCGGGAGGCCTCGAAGCCGGTCGCGAGCACGACGCGGTCGACGAGCGAGGCGGACGCCGCCCCGTCCGGCCGGCGGAGCGCGAGTCGGACGGTCCCGAGCGGCCCCGCCTCGGCGGCCTCGACCTCGGCCGTCACACGTTCCAGCCCGTCGCGACGGACAGCACGCTGGAGGCGGCGGAGCACGTCGGGCGGGACGGAGCCCCGGTGCCGAGCGCCGTCGATGGCCGTCCTGCCGGCAACCGGACACGGCTCGAGGCGGAAGCCGGCCATCCGCTTCGGGCCGAGCCAGCCGGGGTCCGCGTCGAGCTGGTGGACGCGCGCGGCGTGGCGGGACACGAGGACGGTCGGCCCGCGCCGGGCGAGCGCCGTCGCCGCCTGCGCCGCCGAGATTCCGCCGCCCACGACGGCGGTCCGCTCGCCGTCGGGCACCGCGGCCCGGTCGAACGCGGCGCCGAACAGGTGGTCCACCGTCCCGCCCGCCTCGTGGAGCGCGAGGGCCCAGCCCGGCCAGCACGGCCGCTCCGTGTTGCCGACGGCGAGGACGACGCGCCGGGCGTTGAGCGCCCCGGCCTGGGTCTCGACGCGCCAGCCGCTGGCCACCCGGCGGAGTCTGACAGCCCGCCCCTGCACGCGGAGCGCATCGAGGGCGTGGGCGCACACGACACGCTCGGCGTGCGCCTGGAACAGCGCGTACGACGGCCGCCGGTACGGCGGGGCGAACCGGGCGACTCCAGCGGCCTCGGGCGAGCGCGCAAACCGCTTCAGCCCGTACGGGTCGAGGGCGAGGTGGTGGACCAGGGACGACCGCATAAAGGCCATCCCGGCGTTGGCCGTCTGGCGGGACCAGAGGGCGAGGGGTTCGGGATGAGGGTCGAGCACCCGGACTCGGTCGCGGGGCCAGCCGAGGCGGGCCGTGAGCGCGAGCGAGAGGTGGGTGCCGTGGACGCCCCCACCGATGAGGAGCCAGTCGAGCACGAGGGATTCCGAGTCGCGCTCGGCCGCCGGGCCTGAGAGACAGGCACGGAGACCGGATGGGTCGCAGCCAGAGCGCGGGGTCAGGGTGGACCGTCTGGACCGGCGGGAGATGGGGCTCCGCGCTGCACCAAGACGGACGTCACGCGCAGAGACCCATGGACGGCACGTCTGTGGCCTCGCGCGTTCTCCGCCGTGCCCCCTTAAAGTGCCGGGCGCGGATCACGCGCTCCGGTCAGGCTCTCAGGTCCAGCGCGGGGTGCGGAGTCGCACCAGCGCTGCGGGGTCGCGGCGGGCTACGCCGCCGTCGGGGGGCCACGCCCCTCCGGCGTGGCTACATCGACCTGGATCGCCGGGGCCTCCGGCGTCGGGACCGACCGCTCGAGCCCGACAACGCCTGCGTAGAACGGCTGGACGTCCGGGCCGGTCGTGTGGAGCGTCTGGAGGTGGGCGCAGTCCGGACACTCGCCCGGGTGGCCCGCGTCCGTCGCAGGTGTCGCGACGGTCTGGCCGTCGGCCAGCTCGACGTGCTGGGCGTCGTGTCCACGGAGCCCGTGGCCCGCCCAGTGCGCAGCCGGGGCCAGCGCGCCGCCCACAAGGACGACCGCCAGCAGCGCCGACGCGAACAGGGACCGGAGCGGGACCATGCGCCGAACGTACGGCGGGGCGAGGCCGGGTGCAGTGAATACGTAGTGGCCCCACTGCCCGCGCTCCGAGACACCCCCGTTCCTGGCCCCCCCCCGGGGGGGGTGTGGGCGGGCCCCCCCCCCCCGGGGGCGGTGGGGGGGGACGCGGGCGGGGCGCCCCCCGCCCGGCGCCGCGGGCGCC
>JAAXJP010000167.1:0-1865 GCA_012269805.1 Rubrivirga sp. | reverse complement strand
CGGCCCCACCCCCCCACCCCCTCGGCCCCCGGACCCCCTCGGGGCCGGCCCCGGCAGCCACCCCCGGTCCTGCCCCCCCCCCACGGCGCGTGAGTACGCGCCCCCTCCCGCTCTTCGCTGTGATCGTCATCGCGGGCCGTGCCCCCTCGCCTCGGCGCCGGCTGAACCTTCCTCGTCAATTTCGGCGACGGCCGAACTGCTGCTCGACAATCGGTGGGCGCGCCGGTCGGCCGAGCACGATGCCGTTTACGCCCAGACGTACTGGGCGGTCGGTCGCCACCTCGGGCCGTCGCCGACCCCCGCACAGCCTCCGACCGGACCGCAAATCTCGACGCCCCGTGGGACCAACGGGAGCAGGCCGAGGTCGGGCTCGGGCACACGTCCGAGAGCTGGAACGAGTGGGTCCGGCACCACCGTCGGTCTCCAACTCGCTGGCCACCCCCCGTCGCGCGGCCGGAAGGTAGTGCGAAGGGGTCCCGACGCTCCTCAAGGTGTGCAGGGCCGGGGACGGCGCTCGCACGGACGGCTCCCTCCGCCCGAGCCGCTCGTCGTAGAGGTCGAACGCCGGCTCGTACCCGTCGAGGGCGTTGGCGCAGAGCGCGTGCCGCTCCGGGGTGCCGACCGCGCTCGGCAGGCCGCACATGACGTCCTCTATTCCCTCGAGGGCGCGCCCGTGCCGCCGCGGAATAGATCGTTCGCGGCGGACTCCGAGATGGGGTAGCGGTCGCCACGGACGGCGCCGCCGTGGGCGTTCGCCTCAGTCCCCGTCCCCGCCCGCCGACCGTGTCCGCCGGGTGGAGGCCCACGCCCCCAGGACCGCGAGCGCGGGCACCACGACCCCGAGCGCCGCCAGCGACGTCGTCACACCGGGGTTCTCGAACGTGAACGACGAGCCGGGGAAGAGTGTCCGGCCGAAAAAGTAGAGCCCAAAGTGGGCCGCCATCCCGGCCACCGAGACCGCCCACACGAACGGTAGCGGCACGCGCCGGAGGTAGACGCCTGCCACGAGCGGGGGGACGGCCGCGAGGGCCATCCCGTACACCCCGACCTGCCCGAAGATGCCGAGCAGCCGCGGCGGGTCGAGGCAGACTGCGAACGTGACGACGGCGACGACCACGAGGACCCCGTGGCTGGCCCGGTACGCGAACCGCTCCCGCGCCTCCGGCCCGAGCGCCGGCCCGAACCGCTCGACGAGCGGCGGGAGCAGGTCGTTGGCCGTGATCGTCGAGAGCGCGACGAGGAGCCCGTCGAGCGTCGACATGGCCGCGGCCAGGAGCACGACGCTGATGACGGTGAACACCCAGTCCGGGAAGACCTCCTGGAGGTAGACCGTCATCACGAGGTCCTGCCGGAACGCGCCCGTCGCGGGGTCGGCGAACGCCTCCGGCGGGACCGCGAGGCGGGCGAAGAACCCGACCGAGACGAGCAGCGCAAAGAGGGTGAACACGACCGTGAACACGCCGAGGTACTGCCGCACCGCCCGGTCGGTCTTGACGTAGAGCGCCTTCGTCAGGATGTGCGGCTGGCACACCACGACGGCGCCGACCACGAAGCCCGACACGTAGATCGAGAACACGTCGTTGAAGAGCGCCCCGTCGGGGTTGACCGGCCGCAGCAGGGCCGGGTCGACGGCCGCCAACCGCTCCCCGAACCCGGGCTCCCCGAACAACAGTGGCACGCCGCTCGCGAGGACGACCACGGCGCCGCCGATCATCCGCCCGCCCTGGAGCAGGTTCGTAAACACGTGGGCGTACGTCCCCCCGACGAACACGTAGCCCGTCACGAACGTCAGCGTGATCAAGAGGGCGACGACGTTCGAGACGCCGAGGAGCCCCTGCATCACGATCGAGATCCCGCCCAGGAGC